>JANLFJ010000017.1 GCA_024655825.1 Peptococcaceae bacterium
GCGTTCCTTTCAACGCTTGTGCTGTTTGGCCCCCTGAACATAGCAATTAGCTCGTATTATAGTATTGGCCGTTCCGGCCCTTTCTATCCTATTTTTTCCAAAAAGAGGGCAAAAATATCACCAGGACGGTGTAGAGTTCCAACCTTCCCAACAGCATGAGAAAAGCGAGATAAAATTTGCCGGGGAGGGGAACAAAGCTGTAGTTGCAGGCCGGTCCCACGCTGCCCAAACCCGGGCCCACATTGCCCAGGGTGGCCGCGACGGAAGTAAAGGCGCTGACCAGATCCAGCCCCAGGGCAGCCATCAGTACCGTGCTTATCCCGGTAATCGCCATATATATAAAGAAAAACTGCAGCACATTGATCAGCACTTCGTTGTGGATCGACTTCCCGTCGATTTTGGCGGTGAGTATCGCGCGGGGATGCATGGCCTTCTGCAGTTCGAGGCGGCACTGCTTAAGCAAGAAAAGAATGCGGCCGACCTTGATCGAACCCCCCGTCGAACCGGAGCACCCGCCTATAAACATTAAGATCACGAGCAAAGCCTTGCCGAAAGGCGGCCAGCTGCCAAAATCCGCAGTCGCGTATCCCGTGGTTGTCATGATGGAAACGACCTGGAAAGCGGCCTGGCGGAGCGATGCCTCAACAGGCTGGTCAAAAGCGGCTGTAAGGTGGCCGGTGACCGCGATTACCGAAACGAGAACCAGCAAGGCGTACAGTTTGAACTCGCTGTTTTTCCAAAAACTTCTGAGGCTCCTTTTCTGGAAGGCGTGGAAATGCAAGGCGAAGTTGGCGCCGGCCAAAAACATGAACAGGATGATGACCCAGTGAACAAGGGGGTTGGTATAGTACCCGATGCTGGCGTTCTTGGTGGAAAACCCGCCGGTGGCCAGTGTCCCGAAGGTATGGCACAGAGCGTCAAAAAGAGGCATGCCCAGCAGCTTGAGAAGTACTGTTTCCGCCGCGGTAAAAACCAGGTAGGTATACCAGAGAACTTTGGCCGTCTCGCTGATCCGGGGTTTTATTTTCTCGGCCACGGGTCCCGGCGATTCGGCCTTGAACATTTGCAAGCCGCCCACGCCCAGCGACGAAAGGAGGGCTAAAAACAAGACGATGATCCCCATCCCGCCCAGCCAGTGGGTCAGGCTCCGCCAAAACAGCACGCCGTGCGGCAGGGCCTCGATATCGGTTATCACGCTTGCCCCGGTGGTGGTGAACCCGGACATCGTCTCAAAAAAGGCGTCGCCAAAGGAAGTGAACGTGCCGGAAAGAAGATAGGGGACAGCGCCGAAAAGCGAGGCCGTAAGCCAGCTGAGTGAAACAACGGCAAAGGCTTCCCTGTTTTGAAAACTCCCCTTAAAGCCGGTCGCCCGGAAAGCGATAAGCCCGGTAAGAAAGGTAACCGCACCCGGCAGCAAAAAGGCGGGCCAGTCATGGTCGCCGTAGTAAAGAGACCAACAAAGCGGCAAGAACATCGAACCGCCTATGAGCATCAAAATCGCGCCCAAAGCTGCAATTATCATCCCGTAGTTCATAATTTTTCCCCTTTATGCCACAAATTTATGCCACAAAGTAATCCATCACCTGGGACGTAGATTTCGGCAAAGCGAACACGGTGACCACGTCTCCGGGCAAGAGGGAGTCGTCGCCCTTCGGGATTATTACCTGGCTGCTGCGGTAAATGGAGCCGACGATGGACCCGGCCGGGAAATTCAGGTCCTTCAGTTTTTTATTGGCCACTTTTGATTCCGGCGCCACGATAAACTCCATCATTTCAGCGCTTTCATTGCTTAACAGCGTTACGGAAACGACGTTGCTCCCCCTGTTGATAAAACGCAGGATGGCATTGGCGGTGAGGGTGCGCGGGCTTATGCCCACATCAATCCCCACGCTTTCCATGAGTCCGATGTAATCGGAACGGCGAACCTGGGCAACCGTTTTCTTGGCTCCCAGGTGTTTGACGATAAGGCTGACCAGCAGGTTCAGCTTGTCGTCATCGGTCAGGCAGACAAAGACATCGGCGTCTCCCGCTCCCTCCGCTTTGAGCAGGTCAATATCGGTGGCGTCGCCGTGCAACACCAGGGTGCTGTTAAGCGCGTTGGAGAGATCCAGGCAGCGTTTATACTCTTTCTCGATTATTTTGACGTGGTATTTTCTTTCTTCCAGGATCCTGGCAAGGTGGTAGCCGGTGAACCCGCCTCCAAGGATCATCACGCGTTCGGCCCTTTTGCGTTCGCTTCCGAGCATCCTTTCAATCCTCATCATATCTTTGGTCCTGGCCAGGATGAAGATGATATCGTGGGGAAGAATCTGGTCGTTGCCTCGCGGGATCAGCATCTCGCCTTTCCGGAAAACGGCCACGATGATAAACGGGTAAGGTATTTCCAAATCCTTCAGGTACATGCCGGCCACCTGGGCCTCCGGGGTGATTTTCAGTTCCAGCAGCTGGATGTTGCCGTCGCTGAAATAGACGACATCGAGGGCCTCCGGCACATCAATCAGTTTGGCGATTTCCTTGGCGGTTACCAGCTCCGGGTTGATAACCAGGTCGATGCCCGTAAAAACCCCTTTTTTCATGCCGTTGCTGTCCTGGAGGTACTCCGGGTTGCGCACGCGGGCGACGGTCTTGCCCACGCCAAAGTTCTTGGCCAGCATGCAGGCAACCATGTTCACTTCGTCAACTTCCGTAACCGCCGCCAGCAAGTCCGCCTCTTTGACGCCCGCCTCCTGCAGGGTCGCCGCGCTGGCGCCATTGCCGGTTATAACCTGGATGTCCAGGTTATCCTGCAAAACCCTGGCCCTTTCTTCATCCTTTTCGATGATCACCACGTCATGCTCCTGCTGGGCCAGAAGTTTCGCTATGTTAAAACCTATTTTGCCGGCCCCGATAATGATCACGCGCATATTCTTTTATTTCCTCCCCGGTTGTGTAATGTTAACCAGTGAAATGTTTTTATCTTAAAATTGGTTTTATTATAAACCTAAAAAATAAGATAATAAATAGCAAACAGCAGAATGCTGTATTTAAAAATGAAATCAGCCTGCCGGGCCCTCCTTTGCCGGGGCGGGCTGGAGAATGACGATCCCCAGCAGGATTAAAACGCCCCCCAGCAGCTGGAGCATCGTGAGGACTTCTTCAAAAACGACCCTGGCCATCACTACGGTAGCCAGCGGCTCGACCGTGCTGATGATGCTGGTCTTTGAAGGTCCGATCCATTTTATGCCCAGCCAGAAGCAGCCTACAGCCAGTACCGTGGAGAAGATGATCATGCCGCCGATGGAATACCAGGCCAGCGCCGCAAAATCGAACGATAGGGCTCCGGTTAAAAGACCTGTCAGGCCGTAAACAAGAGCGCCTCCCGCCATGACGTACGTGGTGGCCTTCACCGGTTCCAGCGGCTCAATAACACGGCTCCCGGCGACAATATAAACCGTGTACACGCAGGCCGCTCCTACGGCGCATAAAACGCCAATCAGGTCAGCCTTTTGAAAAGATGCTCCCAGCACAAAAACCATGCCGGTAAAAGTGGTTAGCAGGGCAAGCCCCTTTTGCGCATTCATTTTTTCCATTTTGAGCAATACAGTGACCGCCGACACTAAAGAGGGGTACAAATACAGGAGCATGCCGGCAAGCGAGGCTGGTATGCGGGAAACCGCCAGCAGGAAAAAGGCCGACATGCTCCCGTAACCCGCCCCGCCCAAGAGCAGCAGTTTAAGAACGGTAACCCGGTCATAGCAATCGCTTTTTCCCTTGATCAGGTTATAAAGCCAAAAAAGCAGGGCGGCGCCGCTAAAACGCAAAAAAAGAACGGATGGAACATTCGCGCCGCCCGCATAGGCAAATTTGGCTAAGATTGCCAGGGTCGCAAAAGCAACCCCCGAAATAAAAGATACTATGGTTCCCAATTCCTGCTTTCTCATTTGACGTCAGCCCGTTTCCAATGGCGCCAAAAAACAGCCCGCCGTGTGTTGTATGCTGTATAATTATAGCTCAGCAGCGGCAATACGTAAATAAGGCTTATGACAGGCAGTCGCTGGCCAAATGAAGCCTACAGTTATTCAGGAGTCTTGGCCTCGCGTATCTCTTCCAGTACGGGCAGCCCCGGGCTGAAGATTACGTAAAAAGTGGTCCCTTCGTTTCCGGTCTCAACCCTGATGCTCGCCCTGTGCCTTCCGGCGATGCTGTAGCATTTGGCCAGGCCCAGCCCTGAACCCTTTTCTTTTGTTGTAAAAAAGGGGGTGCCCATCCTCTCCAGCACCTCGTCGGGAATCGCCGGGCCCTCGTCCTGAACCGCCAGGACAACATCTTCTCCTTGCACATAGGTTTTTAGGGTTAATGTCCCTCCCTCGGTCATGGCTTCCAGCCCGTTGCGGCAGAGGTGAAGAACAAGGGTGCGAATTTCGCCGCTGTCCATAAGCAGGTCGGGAACAGCATCGATCTGCAGCGTTACCTTTTTGTTTGTTTCCGCGGCATAAGCTTGTATCAAGGGATAAATGTCCTTGATGATGGTGCCGAGGTTCTGGTTTTTTATATTGCTGGCGGTGGTCCGGCCAAACGTCAGGAAGTCTTCCAGGATGTATTTGATGCGGTTGAATTCAGCCAGGATGATGTCAACATACTCCTTATTACGGCCCAGTTCGGTCTTTTTGGCGATCACCTGAAGGAGACCGGATATTGTGGTCATGGGATTCCTGATCTCATGGGCTATACCAGCGGCCATCTCGGCTGTCAGCTTGAGCCGATCTCTCCGGGCTGCTTCTTTTTCCGCTTTTTTTTGTTCGGTTATGTCATTTACGACGACCAGGAAGTAGTACTTGCCCTCCACGCTGACGGCTTCCCCGGAAACCAGTCCAGAACGTTTCTCCCCGGTTTTTGTGTAATAGGTTATTTCCTGGTTCCTGAGCAGCCCTTTTTCTTTTATGGCCCTGAAAAGGGCGTGTGACTGCTCCGCCTGCCTGAAGATGCCAATTTCCGGCAGCGGCCTGTCTATGACCCGGTCTTTGTCCAGCCCGAGCGTATTGATAAATTTTTCGTTAATGTCGATAACCGTCATTTCAGGTAACGATATTAGGGCGGTTAAAAAAGGGCTGGCCCTGAAGGACCGCTCTTTTAATTTCAAGGCCGCTTCTGAAACCTTCCACGACGTAATGTCGTGATAATAAAGGATTACCCCCTCGCCGGAAGGGCGCACTTTTACCTCAAACCAGCGGTTGCGGGTGGGATGAAAGGTCTCAAAATCCCGCGGGGCTTTTTCTTTTACTATCGTGCGAAATTCTTTATACAGCACCGAATTGATGGTCTGGGGGATAATGTCCCATATTTTTTTGCCTTTGGCGTCTTTTTCGTCCCTGGCGGCAAGTTCCTGGGCCTTCTGGTTCAAATAGGTGATGCTTCCTTCGCTGTCCAGAACAAAAAACGCCTCGGGGACACCGTCTAGTGTTTCATACGCTTGTTTCGCCAGTCCAAGGATTTTTTTCTCGGTCTCTTTTTGCTTTGTAATATCGCGCACAAGCGCATAGATCAATTCTTCTCCCAGGACGGGAACAACTGTCCAGGACAGCCACCTGTAGGAGTTGTTGCCGCAAAAGTAGCGGTGCTCGTAATTCCCAGGCTGCAGCATGTTCCTCCTGGAGAAAACCTTCCTGTCGTCGGGATGAAGAAGCTCAAAAACCGGCTTTTCCTTCAACTCGGAAAGCGAATAACCCAGCACCTTTTCGACGGCCTGGTTAGCCTCAAGGAGGTAACCGTTATAATCAAGCACACAGATCATTTCCGGGCAGGACGAAAAAAAATTAGAAAAATCGTAGTTAATAACTGACTGTGGCCTTTGCATGTATTATCTCAGCCCTTCATTCCACGTTTATACTATGTCTTTATTTTTCGCTAAAAAGCCCTATTTTCCTTTAGAATTTTGTCGAGGAAAAGCAAAAAATGAAAAAGTATATCTAATCTTTATACATATAAATATTTTGTGGAAAAACGGGGCGGTCGGGATATAAAAAAAGTTACAACCTTATATAAAATTTTAAGTTGTTTATAATGAAATTATCGTATATAATTAATGCGTAAAGGTGTTCTGTACCCCTCAGCCCGGCGATAAGGAGGGATTAATATGATCCGTAAAGCTACCGTCAGGGACCTTGACGGCATCCTATCCATCATGAAAAGCGTAGGAAACAGGTACAAGGACCCTGAGCAGGGATTTTTAATGGGAGACTACACGCTGCACGAAAAAAAGCACAGGCAAAAGTATGCCTGTGATCTCAAGAAACTTGCGTATGCCTATGTCTATGAAGAAAACCAAAAGGTGAAAGCATTTTTGATGGCTTACAAAAAGAGTGAATGGCTAAATGAAGTACCCGGTTGGATAGATGAAATTATCTGGAGACCGGGATTCAACAGCTCTTTCCTGGACAATTTCGTCCTGATCAACCAGACAGCCATGTACCCCGAACTTACCGGGCACGGCATCGGAAGCATGCTCTACGAAAACCTTATACAGGATCTGGTCGCGGACGGCGTGAAAAACATTTTTGCGGAAACCATTATCGCGCCGGTCCCCAATTTCGCTTCCCTGAATTTCCGGATAAAGCAAAAATATGAGCTGGCCGGCATTCGTTATGAGGAATACGCCGGTGTTATTCACACCACGCTGGTTTACCACAAACCCGTTTTCGACCAGGAAAAAATCGTGCCGTTTACCCATGTCCATCCCAGGCCGGCTGCGCGCAAGGAGGCATGAAGGCAACGAAAAAGTCCACTTCCAGCAGAATAAATACCTCTCTTTGTGGATTAATCAGGAATCGTTAAGCCGGTCAAACAGTTTCAGGTAGTTGAGGATGTTCGTTGTTATGAGGAAGTTCTTGCGAACCTTCTCGCGCCCTTCCTCTCCCATCTTTTCGGCCAGGTTCGGGTTCCTGAGCAGGGTAAGAACCCTCTCGGCGCACTCTTCCACCGTTTCAACCAGGTAGCCGTTCTCGCCGTCGTCAATCTGGAGCTTAATACCTCCCGCATTCCCGCCGATAACCGGCTTTTTTTTCCACATCCCCTCGGCTACTGTAAGCCCGAAGCCTTCGCGAATTGATTTCTGCACGATGATTTTCGCGGCCGTCTGAAAGGCGTTAACCTCCCGGTTAGAGACGCCGTTAAAGTTGGTAACGATATCTATGTCATAGTCTTCTCCAGCCCTGCGAAGCGTGCGGTAGAGATACTCCCATCCCTCCGGATCATCCGAGGCCATGGAGCCTACCAGCGCCAGCTGGACGCTGGGGTATTCTTTTTTCACTATTTTGTAGACATCTATTACGCCCAGGGGGTCCTTCCAGGGGTCAAACCGGGATACCTGGACAATCAAAGGCCTGTTAGCATCCACACCGAAACTGCTGATGATGCCGCTGGCTTCCTCTTCTTCCAGCGGTATATTTTTGGGGCTGAGGGGATCAATGGACGGGGTGATAAAGGTCAGGTTATTGAGCTGCGCTCCTTCCTTGGCAAAATCAGGCATTGTAAAAACACAGGCATCATAGCGGCTTACAAACTGGTATAAAAAATCCCAGTACTCATGGTTGGGAGCGGAAGTATCAATGTGACAGCGCCATATCCACCTGGCCCGGTCATTGGCGGTGCGAAAATTGATAAGCGGTGCAGGCTGGGGGTCATGCACTACGATGAAATCGTAATCCCACTTAGCCATTGCTGCGGCATTAAGCTCATTATATTTATAATAAATGTCCCTGGCCCAGGAAGGCAGTTCCCCCTCTTTTCCCTGAAGGCAGTTGTGAAAGTCCTTGGTTACGGCATAAAACTCCTGGGTTCCTTTAAGCACCCACCAGTCGACATGAAGGCCCATATCCCTGGCCAGGGGTACAAAAGAGTGGAGTATTTCGGCCACACCCCCTCCGAAAGCCGTTGAGTTGACCATGCATACCTTTTTATCTTTAAACCTGTCAAGGTAATAAGTCAGTTCTATTTCGCTGTCCCTGTCCAGGAACGGGAGGTAATCCAGGTATTTTTTGGTTCCTGTTTGCACAAGTTCCATTCGGCAAACCCCTTCCGCATTAATTTAATTGATTAATAATTCACCATGAAAACAATACTATTTATAAACTGGTTATAAACCGGACTTTTTTAACATCGGGGAATGATTGGCCATGCCGGAAATGGGGGCGGAAATTGTCGATCTTGAAAAAAGGAAAGTGAGGTTCAGGGTGTTCGCCTTGGCTAAAAAGGGGGTTAGCGTTATTGTCAGGTCCGGCCGCCTGGAAAAGGAATTCCCTCTCTTTCAGGAAAGCCTCAATGTCTACAGCCGGGAAATCACGGGTCTGGCCCCGGATTCTCTTTACAAATTCCGTCTTGACGGGGAGAAGACATACCCCGACCCCTATTCACAATACCAGCCCTTTGGGGTACACGGCTGGTCACAGCTCGTCGACCACAGTTCCTACCGCTGGCACGACGCGGACTGGAAAGGCCGAAAACTGGAAGAATTAATTATCATGGAAATCCATACGGGAACCTTCACGCCAGGCGGTACTTTCCGGGAGGCGGCGGAGAAAATCGAATATCTTGTTGAACTTGGCATAACGGCCGTGGAAATCATGCCGGTAACCCAGACCCCGGGCAGGTGGAACTGGGGTTATGACGGTGTAAACCTCTTTTCCGTAAATCACAACTACGGCCGGCCGGATGACCTCAAATATTTTATTGACACCTGCCATGCGCATCATCTTTCCGTAATCCTGGACGTGGTTTACAATCACTTCGGACCCGAGGGAAATTACCTTTACGCGTTCGGCCCGTATTTTACAAACAAGCACCAGACTCCCTGGGGTGCGGCTGTGAATTTCGACGACGATTACAGTGAGTTTACGCGAAAAATGGTGCTGGAAAACGTGCGTTTCTGGCTGGAAACATATCATTTCGACGGGCTGCGCCTCGATGCCGTTCACGCCATTGTGGATAACAGCCGCGTGCATATCCTCCAGGAAATCAGTGCCGCCGTGCATAAACTGGCCGCCAGGCTTAAAAAAAATTTATTTGTTATCGGTGAAAGCGATGAAAACAATGTCAGGCTGATCACCCCGCTTGAAGCTGGCGGCTGCGGCCTGGACGCTCAATGGCTTGATGATTTTCACCATGTAGTCCATACTGCGCTGACGGGGGAAAAGAAGGGTTATTACATGGATTACGGCAGGTTTACAGATTTCCAAAAGGTTTTCAAAAATTACCTGTATACAGGCGAGTACTCCCGTTACTGGCAAAAAAACCGCGGAACCGATGCTTCGGACCGTCCCGGCAAGCAGTTTGTGGCCGCCATCCAGAACCACGACCAGGTGGGTAACAGGGTGTGCGGCGACCGCCTGTCAACACTGGTTGATTTTCCATACCTGAAAGCGGCGGCCGGAATGCTGTTTTTTTCCGCCTACCTGCCGCTTCTTTTTATGGGTGAAGAGTATGGTGAAACCAGGCCTTTCTTGTTCTTTACCGACTACCAGGACCCGCAGTTGAAAAAGGCCGTGTCCCGGGGCCGACGAGAAGAATTCAGGCATTTCGATTGGACGGACGTTCCCGACCCCCAGGACCCCGAATCCTTTTACCGGTCAAAACTGACCGGCAGGGACTGCTGGAACGAGCAAAACAGGTATCTTTTCAATTATTACCGGGACCTGATCAGGCTCAGAACATCTCACCCCGTCCTGAAATCGCTTGATAAAAAAAGGCTCTGCGTGGAAGTCTTCCCCGCCAAGCGGGTTGTCAGTATAAAACGATGGAATGACGGCACCGTTCTGACCGCCTTGTTCAACCTGGGTCCGGAAGATACAGAGTTCGCAGTCACAGAGGGAAAACTGATTTTTAATTCGGAATGGGGCATCTACGGCGGAAAGGCGGCGGAGGCAGGCGGTGTTTTGTTAAAAGGACAGGTGGTTGTTATCGAATCAACGCCTTGACCGTCACCCCCCGGAAATAGTTTTCCGCTTCGCTCTCATTCATGCCGTCTATCCTTTCCAGCATCGCCGGAAAAAGCGGTGGATAAAGCTTATACAGGTAATGGTACATCCTGTTTACCAGGTATTCGCCATCCGGCACCATTGACCAGATGCGCTGGATGTGATCCGTGGCCATGTAGACAGCCTGGGAGTATTCCTGCATAAGAATGAGAAAACGGGATATATCGGGCAGGCCGCTTTGATTCAGCTCAAAGAGCGCTTTTGCCCTGTCTTTCGCTTTATTCTTCCATTCCTCCACGCTGTCGAAGACGGTTTTCACACCGGATAAATCAAGACCTTTTTCTCTTTTGTATTCCTCAATACCGTACTTGAGGTAATTGACACGGTTTTCGATAAACACTTCCAGGGTCTCACAAAGCCCCACAAAAAGACGATGGTCCATTTTTCCCGTTCTGCGCATCAAAACCATGGCCAGAGGGTGCTCTTCCAGTTTTTGCAGGAGCAAGGAGCAAAGCAGGTACCCCAGCAGGCAAGGCCTTTTCTGTCTCCCTTCCGTGGGACGCCAGCCCCAGTTGCAGGCCCTTTTCATAAGCCTGTGGTACAAGACGGCCCGTGTATCGGGACTTTCGCTGTTCAGTTCGTACTCCGTTTCGCCAAGCCTGCCCACGTCCGCGGGAACGTTTACGGTTATGCCGAACATGTCAAGCAGGTTGTCAAAAACCCCGCAGTAGTATTTGCCGTTTTCCCAAAAAATGTGAGGCCGCTCGTATATTCCCGTTCTTTTTACATCGTAAGGGCCAACCCCGCTTACTCCCAGGGGAGGATAATGCCCATCCGCCCTCAGGACCACCCTGATTTCCGGAGCCCAGCTGATTTTATCAAAATGGAGCACAGGCAGTTTTTCCAATCCATAGTTACTCAAAACCCCGTCAATATAGGCATCCGGCGTGACAAAATGAATCCTGTATTTATTCTTGCTTGTCTCAAGGATTTCTTTCCAGGCCTTTTCTATAATCTCCAGGGCAATATCCCCGAAATCCATAAGCTCTAAATCCTGAATGTATAAAAGGAGTCCTCCTTCCGGGACCTTTTCCAGCTCCCGGCACAGCACTTCCTTATAAATTTTTGTTCCTTCCTCGCCGCTGATCGGGTAACTTTCCGGTATACTGGTCAGGTACTCGCTGTCAAAAACCGGGTATTCACCCAAAATGTATCCCTGCGACTTCACCTCATCTCTCTTCATCCTGGTAATGGGACGCCAAATTTCCTGGGAAATGGGGAAATTGCGGGGAAGGGCCAGGATACTGCGCCGGCGGCCTTTAAGCCAGAAAGGCCTGTAAATATAATCTCCCTCTCCCTCTATACTAAAAGACACTTTTTTCTCATTCAGGTGAGGGAAAACGACGTAATCTATATTGGCCGCTTCCACAGCTTCCAGCCTGGCGTAACTCAAGGAGCCTTCCGTCGGGAAAAGCCCTTTGTACCTGGGGTAAGGAACTCCAAGCACTTGATGGAGGTACTGCATGTTCCAGACGATCTCCTGGGTCATTTCTTCCGCGCGAAGAAGAGAGACATGCGTGTGGTGAGCCTGGATATACAACGGGTAAAGCCTTTTCCGCCGGTAGTCTTTCCTCAGGTTTTCGAATGTCTCCGGCATAACATCCTTTACTTGAACAAGCAGCTCGTTTGTATAGTCGACGCACATGGGAGCGTCCAGTATATCCCCCAGCCTGCTGCACTGTGAATAGATGTCGCGTCCTTCTTTCTTTCTTTTTTTTAAGTAGTTTTCATCCTTAAAGCTTTCCTTCATCGGGTTATCCCCGGGCAGGCCGGCTAGAAGTTTTTCCGGGAGGTCCCAGAGAAGTTCATGCGCGTGAAAGGCCAAAATAACATAAACGTTTTTCAGTTAGCATCACCCCTGTAATTGTAGATAAAACCGCTGTAAGGAGGCAGCAGGAATTCGCTGACCATGCCTGTGGATGTTTCGATGAACTCGCTTCCTTCCGCTGCCGCTTCGCTTGGGCTGTCGCCTCTTATGCTGTTGAGATCCGCCAGCTTCGCCCAGCGGCCCGGTGCGCGGACATCGATCTCCACCGGAACATCAACGCCTTCGAAGTTAAGCATAACCAGCAGTTTGCCGGATGAATCGCGCCCGCCGTCGGCTATCCAGCCGGCAACCCTTTTTCCCCCTCCTCTTTTTTCCGGCAGCCAGGGTGCTATTACCCAGGTAAACTTACCCTCGTCTGCGGGATTATACCCGCAAAGCCTCAGGGCCTCGTGTTTTTTCCGCAGGTTTATCAGCCCGCAAGTCCATTGATAAAACTTCCTGCTCGCTTCGGAGTCGTTATCCCATGCCACCTTAATCCTGTTTCTTTCCCTTTCTATGCCGAACTCCTGTCCCATATAAATCATTGGCTGGCCCAGGGATACCATGGTGGTCATCAATCCCAGGCGGGCCTTGCGGTCTTTGATAAGCGGGTCGTTGAGACGCGGGCCGCCTGTCGCCACTTCAAACTGCACGCTGTTCTCGTCATGGCTTTCACAATAGTTGATCACGTTGTTGGTGTGGGCGGCGAAGCTGTCTTTGCTGAAATAGATCATTGTCCCTATGTTCTCCGGGCTGTTGGGAACATTCTCGAATACTCCCTCGCGAAGCAGCGCCTTGACCTTGTCATGAAAAATGTTCGACCACTGGGCGTAACCGTTGTATCCTTCAATGTTCAAGTCCTGCTCGTTGGGCAGGTTTTCGGCAATAAGTATGGCATCCGGTTTGAAACCGGTGTCCTTGATTTCGTGGGCCAGGCGGTGCAGCAGCCGGTGATCGAGAAAATAGCTGTGGGTGGCGTCAAAACGAAAACCGTCGACATGGTATTCCTTGATAAACAGCTTGCAGGAGTCGATAAGCATGTTGTCCACTTCCTCTTTTCCCGTGGCCACCCTGTTGCCCCACATCGTCTCCCCGGCAAAATAAAACCCGCCCCGGCCGGAACCGTCGTCGATCAGGTTCCACAGGGGATTGAAATCATTCGAGGTGTGGTTGAAAACCTGGTCGATTATTACGGCAAGTCCATGCCGGTGAGCCTCGTTGATCATCTCCCGGAAGTCATCCGGCGTCCCAAAGTCTTTTTCCACGGCCATAAAAGTGCAGGGCTCGTAGCCCAGACCGCGCTTTACCGGGACCTCGGAGGTGGGCATCAGGGCCAGCGCCGTTATCCCCAGTCTCTCAAAATAGCCGCTCTTTATGCGCCTGGTGACTCCTTTGAACGTTCCCTGGATTTCTTCCGGTATTTCGGAGTCATTGTCAGTAAAACCGTATACGTTAAGTTCGTAAAGTATTAAATCCTTTACCTCCGGTGTTTTCCATTCCTGGTCGGTCCACTTGAATTTTGTCGGGTCAACAACGACCGAGTTGCGGTTTTTATAATCATCGCTGTACAGCCTGGTGTAGGGATCGGGTACATAACGTTCCGTTTCTGCGCTGCCGCCCTGAAGGTAAAACTTGTATTCTATTTCCCGCCAGCTCCTGTCCGGCCTGATCCTGGCCAGCCAGATGTTGGGCTGGTAATAAAAGCCCCGGTAAAGCTGCATTTCTATGAACTGTTCCTCCCGGGCGGCAGGGTGGCCCGGGCACTGCCAGTCATTGAAGTTGCCGACCAGGTAAACCCTGGCCGCCCGCGGGTGAAAGAAGCCGAACAAGACGGACCCGTCGTTTAAAAGACTGGCGCCCAGCATGGAAGGAATACCAAGCCCTGAGACATCGGTATCGGGGAAATAGAAATTATCCCCGGGTACCAGGTGCTTGATCATCCGGTGGTAATCTTTGACGTTCCCCACCGGGCTGGCCGGCAGAACCTGGTAAACATTGTGCCTGCCGGCCATGGACCATATTTCTTTCCCCATGTGCCGGTGAAAGGTCCTGTTGTGCCGCCCCTCTTCCCAGCGTACTTCTTTCCCTTTACCGTCCTTAAACAAGAAGTTGAAACTGGAGCGGTTGTAAGACAGGTCGAAATATGGGCCGAAATCATCCCGGCCGGCGGACTCCACTTCTCTTTCCAGCGTCGCCCCGTCGCTGACCCATACCCACATGACCGGTTCCAGAAATCCATAACCGTTGTCGTAGTGTATACGCACATCATGCCGCACGCGACAAACACCTCCCCTTTCGTTTTGGTTGCCGCTAAGCCTATTTTTCGTTAATGAAGGCTTTTTATACAGGGCAAATTGTCAGGTTTTACTTGATTTTTCCACCGATACGGGTTAAAATGATTGTATCAACAGCAATAAAATTGAATACGACATCTGCTGCTAGGGGAGCTGGAAAGGCCGGCTGAGATTAAGAACCGCTAAGTTCTTTAACCCTTTAACCTGATCTGGATAATACCAGCGTAGGGAAGTGAGGTGTGCCCATGTCAGAATTTTCTCTGGGATGACGAGGCGCAAGTTTCCCGTGTTGGAACTTGCGCCCTCTCTTTTTCGCTTGCGGCGTCATTTTAAAATTTGAATCAAACCATCAGTAATCGATGAAAGGATGGAATTAAAATGAACATTTACAGGCTTACTTTTTCCGCCCTGCTGATTGCAGTCGGCGTCATCACCAGCCATCTCATTTATATACCGGTCGGCGTGGCCAAATGCTATCCCGTCCAGCACACCATCAACGTGCTGTCAGCCGTGCTGCTGGGACCCTGGTACGCCGTGTTCAACGCCTTTACCGTCTCGCTGCTGCGCAACATCTTGGGAACCGGGTCCCTGCTGGCCTTCCCCGGCAGCATGATCGGGGCGTTTTTGGCCGCTGTCGCTTACCGGAAAACAGGCCGGCTTCTGCCCGCCGTCCTGGGCGAAATCACCGGTACGGGAATACTGGGTGCGCTGGCCGCCTACCCGGTGGCAAAATTTGTTCTGGGCAAAAGCACCGCAGCCCTTTTCTTCGTCGTGCCGTTTCTGGCAAGCACTACGGGGGGAAGCATCATCGGTTATTTCATTCTAAAATGCCTGCCGCTCAGGGAAGCCTCGCAAAAACTGGCCACGGGTGAGAAAAAGTGAAAAACGTTTTAACGATCGCCGGTTCCGACAGCTGCGGCGGAGCGGGAATCCAGGCGGACCTGAAAACATTTGCCGCCCACGGGGTATACGGAATGAGCGTGATCACTGCGGTGACCGCGCAAAACACCCAGGGCGTTCTGGCAGTGCAGGATATTGACGCCGAAGTCATAGCCCGGCAAATCGAGGCCGTTTTTACGGACATCGAGGTGAGCGCCGTAAAAATCGGCATGGTCTCACTGAGCCGCTCCATTGCCGCTATTGCCGGGAAGCTGAAACAATACCGGGCCCAAAATATCGTCGTGGACCCGGTGATGATCTCCAAAAGCGGTTATGACCTGTTGAAGCCGAAAGCAAAAACGGCCTTGATCAAAAACCTGCTGCCGCTGGCCTTAATCGTGACACCCAATTTGTTCGAAGCGGAAGCAATCACGGGAACCGCCGTCAAAACCCTCGAAGACATGAAAGAGACGGCGGTGATGATTCATAAAATGGGGCCTAAAAATGTCCTGATCAAAGGCGGGCACCTCCAGGAGGAGGCGGTCGATGTCCTCTTTGACGGCTGCGATTTCAAATATTTTACCGGGCCGCGAATTTATACGAAAAACACCCACGGGACCGGCTGCACCCTTTCTTCGGCCATAGCGGCCAATATCGCCAGGGGACTTTCGCTGGAAGAAGCGGTGTCGAAGGCCAAGGAATACATCACCACGGCCATTGAACATGCCCTCTCCATCGGCAGCGGTCCCGGTCCTGTAAACCATTTTTACGAGCTGTATAAAAAAACGGGCCTGGGTTAACCGGGCATAACAAACAGACAAGGAAGTGATGAAAAGAATGACCCAGCTGGAAGCGGCAAGAAAAGGGATAGTTACTAAAGAAATGGAAAAGGCCGCCCTGTTCGATAAGACGGACCCGGAGTCCTTGCGGGAAAAAATTGCCGCCGGGGAAGCAGTCCTGCCCTGCAACATCAACCACCGCCACATTCGCCCCATGGCTGTGGGCAAGGGTTTGTCCACCAAGGTAAATGCGAACATCGGCACTTCGGACGCCTTCCCGCAGGTAGAGAAGGAACTGGAAAAACTGGCCGCAGCGGTGAAAGCCGGCGCTCATTCGGTAATGGACCTGAGCACGGGGGGAAACATTGACCTGGTCAGAAAGAAGATAATCGAGGCCAGCCCGGTTATGATCGGGACCGTCCCCATTTACCAGGTGCTTGTCGAAAAGCAAAGAAAAGGTTACGGGATGGTTGAAATGACCGCGGAAGAGATCTTCGAGGGGATCGAGAAGCACTGCGCGGACGGGGCCGATTTTATCACCGTGCACTGCGGGGTAACCCTGGAGGTCATCGAGGAGCTGAAAAACCGGGGCCGGGTTATGGACATCGTCTCCCGGGGCGGTTCGTTTATCACGGCCTGGATGCTGCACCATAAAAAACAAAACCCGCTGTTTGAACAATTCGACCGGCTGCTGGACATAGCCCGCAAGTATGACGTCACTTTGAGCCTAGGGGACGGGTTGAGACCCGGCTGCCTGGCGGATGCCACCGATTCCCCGCAAATCAAAGAACTGATCATCCTGGGTGGACTGGTGAAACGGTCTAGGGAAGCAGGCGTGCAGGCGATGGTGGAAGGCCCCGGTCATGTGCCCCTGGACCAGATTGAGGCCAACATGAAACTTGAAAAAACGCTCTGCCACAACGCGCCTTTTTATGTCCTGGGACCCCTGGTGACCGATGTCGCCCCGGGTTATGACCACATTGTCTCGGCCATAGGCGGAGCTATTGCGGCTTCTTCGGGCGCCGATTTTATCTGCTACGTGACGCCGTCGGAACACCTGGGCCTGCCTTCGGCGGAGGACGTGAAGGAGGGCGTTATTGCCGCCAGGATTGCCGCCCATGCCGCGGATATCGTCAAAGGCGTAAAAGGGGCCAGGGAATGGGACCTGGAAATGGCCAAAGCGCGTAAAAAACTGGACTGGAAAAAACAAATCGAACTGGCCATCGACCCGGAAAAGGCCGCAAGGATGCGCAAAGATAAAAACGAGGATGACCAGGAATACTGCACAATGTGCGGGAAGTTTTGCGCCTATAAGCTGGTCAGCGAGTACTTGGGAACTGAGTATACCCGCTGCTGAGGAAAACGGCCGGTTTAAACGCTGGAGGGAGCCGGACGGCTCCCTCTTTGCCTTGAATTATTAATTGCCTGTCATTTTTTCACATGCCTCAATACATCCTGCTTGTCGATTTCAATGCTTCTGTACGGTTCCATACCTTTTTGTTTACCCTCTTTTATTTTTCTGTACAGGCCATTGACAAGCTGTTCACCAATTACAGCCACCCCAAGACTATGTTCAAATCTATTATGATTTCCAGACGGATAAACTAATGACGCAACCGCCACTTGACTTATACGGCGCAGTCTTTGCACAATAGGAAGGTCTAGTATGGCAATTTCGTGCGGCATAAATAAATTAGAACCCCAAATGCTGTCATGAATTACTTTTGGAGCTCTAACATGCTGAGGTTTATAATACTTTAGTTGAGTTGATACATATTCCTCAACAGCATCTTTTAATAGACCCATTATTTCACCTCTGTATAATCAACAATAATCAACATATTATTGCTTCAAATTCCTTGCACATCTTATCTATTATTTTCTTTTTTGTTTTTGGAAAAACTTCATATCCTTTCGATAAATGCTTTTTATTAAGAAAATAAGTATCGTATTTGGGATTTATAGTTCCTAGAAGGCAAAAAGTCTCAAGTTCATTTAGTATCTCTTCCAAAAGCCTTGAATAAGGGATTAATCCGGATACATCAAAAGAAAATTCTTTAAAAAACGGTTCATATTCAGGATTTTTCTTTAGTTCATAAATAGCTTTATGAATAACAGAATGATTTTTAGGTATATGATCATTTTCAAGCTTTGAAAAGAGAGCCATAATAAGATCTTCTGCCGAGACATGCTGCTTGAGAAAAGTTTGTATTTCCTTCACATAAGCAGTATTCATAGATAACACCCCTCCCAAGGTATTATAACCCAAAAAACCCGATAATTAAATCCAAATTTATACATTTATTCCGCATGTAAAATCTTTTTCATATCAAAAAGATTTCGCTATCCGGCATAAAATGCTTTAACACCACTTCTTTTGGTTCATGAATTGCCGCAGGTGCTTCAGCGCCTCGCGCCGAAGCGCCAAAAATGCGCCCCACCGCCTGCCATGTCAATGTCTTTGTCCAATGCCATAAAATCCTACAGCCAGGTTACCGGGATTGTTACGTTTTTATCGTTAATACGAACGCTCTGGTCATACAGGCAAATAACGCCCCCCGTGCCCACGGTTACACCCTTAATTTTTTCGAGCGCCGAAAAGTTTTCGATATGCTCCTTGCCTGGATTGGCGGTTTTCTTAATTTCAACAGGATAGAGCACACCATTTTGCTCTATCAGCAGATCAACCTCTTTTGCATCTTTATCACGGTAATAATAAAGCGATGGTTCCAAAACACCCGCATTGTAATAGCTTTTAAGCACCTCAGCTATTACAAAGGTTTCAAAAAACGCTCCCGCCATAGCGCCTGCTTCAAGGACCTCCGGTGTAGTCCATTTTGTAAGATAGGCTGCCAGCCCAGTGTCAAGAAAATATAGCTTCGGCGTTTTCACGGCTCTCTTCGTGATGTTGTTATAATACGGCTGCAGTAAATACACGATGTTTGACGAAAGCAAAATTGAAAGCCACCTGTCGGCGGTCGGCGCGCTTATCCCTACCTCGTTGGCCACAGATGATAAATTAAGCATTTGGGAGGTCCTGGCGGCCATAGCGGTCATGAATTTAATGAATTTAAGTTCATCGCCTACCTGGGCAAGGCTTCTAACATCCCGCTCGATGTATGTTTTGGTGTAGGCAGCATAAAACATCTGCCAATCAAGATCATCGGCATGCATGGCAGGCATTGAGCCTTTATGGATAATCTCCCAAATTTCTTTATAGTCCGCTTGTTTGGCGGACATTTTTCTTTTCGCCAAGTATTCTTCTGTCGGCACAAAACTCTCATTGAATGCATCGTTTTTGATTTCACGAAGAGAAAGACCCAGCAAATTAATGATTCCGATCCTGCCGGCAAGGCTTTCACTAACATTATTCATCATCTTGAACTGCTGCGAGCTTGTGAGATAAAACTGCCCTTTTTTGCCGTTTTCAACGCAAATATCAAGTATCCTGTTAAAAAATAAAGAGGGGGGCATCTCTGCTCCCTCTTTTAATGCCTAATAGCATTTCTTTTCGTTCATGAATTCCTGGAGGTGGTTGAGGGCCTCGCCGAAGCGCTGGAAGTGCACCACTTCCCGCTCCCGCAGGAAGCGCAGGACATCCGTGACACAGGGGTCGTCGGAAAGGTTAATCAACCAGTTGTACGTCGCCCTTGCTTTTTCCTCCGCGGCCATATCCTCCACCAGGTCGGCTATGGGATCCCCTTTGGCCTGAATGCAAGCGGCTGTAAAGGGAATGCCGCCGGCGCTTACAGGGTAAACCGCCCTGTCGTGGTCGGCGTAATAGCTGCCCAGACCTGCAGCTTTTATTTCTTCAACGGTGGCGTCTTTGGTAAGTTTATATACCAGGGTACCGACGATCTCGAAGTGGGCCAGTTCTTCCGTGCCTATGTCGTTTAAGGCCGCCCTGGCCCTCTCGGTGGGCATGGAGTAGCGCTGGCTCAGGTAACGCAACGAGGCCGCCAGTTCCCCGTCCGGCCCGCCGTATTGGGTAATGATCAACCCGGCCAGCCGGGGGTTTGATCCAGAAACGCGTACAGGGTATTCCAGTTTTTTTTCGTAAATCCACATGTTTATTCACCCCTCTCTACATTTCCCAGGGCCAGGGGCTTTCCGCCCAGCTCCAGGTCCTGCCGGCATTTTTCCCATATCCGTAGCTGAGAAGCGGTCCGTATTGCTTTTCGTACTGCATCTTCAGGTTCGCCAGTTCTTCGGAGGTCCTGTTAAAATACTCCAGGGCCTGGGTATCATCGGGGTGGGTATCCAAGTAGAGGTTAAGCTCCAGGGCGGTAAACTCCAGCTCCTGGATGCTCCTGAGCAAGTTCATTCGTTGGTCAATTGCCGCCATAAGGAGCACCTCCCCACGGGCCATATACCCTGCACGGCTCCGGTCCTTCACAAGGGCCGTAAACGCCCTGCGGTTGATAGAGTTCGGGAAAGAGGGTTCCCTTATCAAGGGCTTCGGACGGAGGGTATACCACACGGTAGTACTGCCAGGGGACATAGGCATGGGCTATTTTAGCCGCAGCAAAAGGCCCCGGTGGTGCCGTCGGTGCCGGTTGTACCGGCGCGGCCGGCGGTGCCGGCGGGTACTGGGGTTGATAATACGGGCACGGGGGATGGTCGGGAAGCTGGTAACCGCCCGGCGGCACCGGGCCGGGGGCTGCCGGCGGCGCAGGCATATGCCCGTAATACGGTTGAGGACAGGGTCCCGGCATTTCCCTGCAATCCTCCGGCTGCTCGCTTTTCGCGGGCCGGCTGGGCGGAGGCGCTCCCGGAGGAGACGGTTTAGGGGGAAGATGGTTAAAGGACCCGGGGGGACCGGGAACTATCTTAAAGGTAAAGTTTTTCAACAGGTTATACCTCCTCGTCTTTTTCCTATACTACTTCATTATATGCCTGCCAGGGTCTTGTTGTCCCTGGAAACAAAAAAACCGCGGCCTCTTTTTGTATCCGCGGTTTGCTGCGCGTATTTCAGGCAGTTAAAAACCGATTTGGCCAAATACCTCTTTCACGGCGGGGTTTTCCAAAAATTCACTTATGTTTTTCCTGAGAACGGCTTTATCCTCCGGAGACAAACTGTTGTATATCGCTTTAGCTTTATCTATATCTTCCAGGGAAAGTTCCTTTTTTTGCTTCAGGGATTCAATAAAGTCTATGGCCTGGCTTGATTTTAAACCTTTTTTAAGCACCTCGCTCTGGGATAAAGCTTCGCTTAAAAGCGGTTTTTCTCCTGCCGCCATCTTGGACAATTCTCCTGTTGAGGTCGAGATGCCCGCCACGAGCTGTTTTGATTCCAACCGCACGTATTTAAGCGCAACCGGTATGTTGTTAATACTGATCCTTATCTGGTTATCTTTTATTATTGCCAGCCCCTGGGCTATTCCCGCCTTTTCCAGGAAATAGAGGACCGGAGAAACCGGCAGCGGGTATGCTCCCAATCTGATTCGCTCTATTCCAACAGCCAGTTCTTTCTTTTTTTCGTCGCTCACCGGTTTGAGTTCCAATTCCATTCCTTTGTTCCACGAGCCAAGCCGGAGGTTTGTTTTCAGGACCAGGGACTCACGGTTTATCGACAGGCTTACTCCCTGGACATACGCAGCAATTTCCGGGTTCATCCTGAGGACCGATTTCAGAAGCCCTTCACATTCTTTTTCAGACATGTTGAAGGTGACGACTTCAAGCGGTTTCTCGGTAAATTCCCGGATAATGTTATTTATTTTTTGGCCGTAGTAATCATATGAATACGGCGTATTCATATCCAGCCCCGGGTACCAGGACGCCGTGTATAAGGCTGAGCCGAGGTATACGGCACCTGAAATTATCAGAAAAATTAGAACAAGAAGCCCTCTCTTAATAACTCTCATGGAATAATATCTCATCTTCTTTCCCGCTGTTTTTATCTAAACCTTCTCCGGGTTTAGTTTACTGTATATTCAATTATAATATACTATATTTCACGGCAAAAGGTAAACATGATAACAGCATTTTAACCAGCAGAATCAGGGCTTTCGAAAAAGCGCTTGCTTTCGACAACTTATATATGTTATAATAAGTTGTAAGTTTTTGATGGGAGGGACGCATATGCTTGTACACAATCAGGAAATGGCTATGATAAACAGCTCTTTAAGCAACAGTTGGGACGATTGGCGTTGGCAAATGAAAAACCGCATCAAAACGGCAGAACAGCTGAAAGATTATATTAATCTCACCCAAGATGAAATCAGGGGAATCAACGCCTGTTTGCAAAAGTTCCGCATGGCCGTCACTCCTTATTACGCGTCGCTCATGGACCCTCATGACCCTCACTGCCCTGTTCGCAGGCAGGCAGTCCCCTCGGCGCATGAGTTAATATCATACAAATGCGATCTGGACGACCCGCTCAGTGAAGACAGGGATTCACCGGTTCCCGGCCTAACACACCGTTACCCGGACAGGGCGCTGCTTTTGGTTACCGACCGCTGTTCCATGTACTGCCGTCACTGCACCAGGCGCCGGCTGGCCGGTCAAAAGGATACTCCCCTGCCGCCGGAACAGGTGGAAATGGCGCTGGAATATATCAGGAAAACGCCGGCCATCCGTGATGTCATCATTTCCGGGGGAGACCCCTTAACACTCAGCGACTCCAGGATTGAATACCTCTTAAAAGAGCTCCGCAGTATACCCCACGTGGAAATCATCCGCATCGGGACGAGAACGCCGGTGGTAATGCCGCAGCGAATAACGCCGCAGCTGTGCCAGGTAATTCAGAAATATCACCCGGTTTGGGTCAACACCCATTTCAACCACCCCAAAGAGATCACTCCCGAATCCGCCAGGGCTTGCGAAATGCTGGCCAACCACGGTATTCCCGTCGGTAACCAGACCGTTTTATTAAGAGGCGTCAATGACTGCCCCCAGGTGATGAAGGAACTGATGCGCGCCCTTTTAAGAATCAGGGTTCGCCCGTACTATATATACCAGTGCGATCTGTCCCGCGGCACCGGGCATTTCAGAACACCCGTAAGCAAAGGGATCGAGATCATAGAAAACCTGCGCGGGCATACTTCCGGGCTGGCTGTCCCCCATTTTGTAATTGACGCGCCAGGAGGAGGAGGCAAAATACCCGTTATTCCACAGTACCTGATCTCGCAATCGGATCGCCAGGTGGTGCTGCGCAATTATGAGGGTAAAGTATTCGTTTACGCCGAGCCCGAAAACTACAAGAGCCAGTGTAAATGTCCCTCCTGCCAGGAGGCTAAACCAAAAGAACACGTGGATATTAAAGGGCTGCCCGCCTGAAGGCAGGTCAAGGGTAAAATCGCAACCGGCTTAAACGAATCCGGATGCCTTTGCGGCTTCCACCGCCAGCCTGTCGCAGCGTTGGTTATACGTGTCCTCCGCATGACCTTTAATCCAGACCCATTCTATTTCGTGCTTTGAAGATAAATCGAGAAGTTCTTTCCAGAGGTCCTGGTTTTCCACCGGGTCCTTTTTTGATGTTTTCCAGCCGTTCTTTTGCCACTTCTTGAGCCAGCCGCGGTTAAAGGCGCTGACCAGGTAGGTGCTGTCGCTGAACAGTTTTACCCGGCAGGGAGTGTTCAATGCTCTCAGACCCTGGACGGCCGCCTTCAACTCCATCCTGTTGTTGGTTGTATGCGGTTCGCCGCCTGAAAGTTCTTTCTCGTGTTTTCCGTAAACAAGGATGACCGCCCAACCGCCTGGGCCCGGGTTGCCGCTGCAAGCTCCATCTGTATAAATTTCCACGCAGGGTTTGTTTTGCGCCATTATTATCTCCTCTCCCCCGGAGAATGCTGCTGGTTCAAGTCAAGGTTATTCCAGCCGGGGATCACCTGGACCCATACGCTGCCGGATTTGAATTTCATCGGCGCTCCGGTTTCATCCAGGTAGTCGACAGGCGCTCCCGCGGACTTTTTAACCCAGGAACCTTTCATCATCTTTCCATCGATGAAGTAGCGCGCTTCCCCGCCGCCGGTTATCTTGATTTCCGAAAGAACTGTTTTATCTTTCACTATATTTTTAGTCTTGGCGGTTATAACAATAACGTTATCCGCCGTAAGTGGGGCGTTGTTTTCCGTAACATGAGGTTGATCATTGATTTTTCTTTCGTAAACACTGCCGTTGAATTCCCAGAAGACGCGGTATTTGTAATCCCCGGTCGTGTAATCGACGGCCAGTTTGAGCTGGGGCGAACCCACCCAGTAATTTGCCGCGGGCAGGGCCGGCGGGGGCTTAAGGTCGTATCCCCTGGCCCTGGCCCCTTCCAGCAAACGGCTGGTACTCGTATAAAGGTTATGCGGCATTTTCCTGTTCGCGTCCCGCCAGAAGCAACCACCGGCGTTGTAGATTTCGTCCAGGTCTTTCACGCCGAGGCTGGCGATCATGTTCAAGGAATCCTGACTCCCGCCGGCATGAGCTAACGGCGCATCATAACCTTTAGCCAGCTGGACGAAATAGTAGCGGGCGCTGCGGACAGGCCCTATTTTTTCGGCATGCCGGCGGTAGAACACCGCTAAAAATCTGGTTATGCCCCCTTCCGCCATCATCTCATAGACTGTATCGGCTTTATCAAGCCCGCTCTGCGGACGGGCCGCGTAATAATTATCCACCATCACCAGCAGCGCGCCCGGAAGTTCGGGCTCAGAACTTGCTGGATTTTTTTCAAGATTTCTGTTATCCAGTTCCGTTTTTGGGGTCTCCGTAGGAGACCCGGGTGCCTGCGGTTTTTCTTTACCGCAGCCTGCCAGCGCTAGTGCTAAAACTAGCAGGCACAGGATTGTTTTAGGCTTTTTCATATAATCCTCCCGCTGATAACATCGTTAATCTATTATTATGCTTGCGGCCCTCTTTTTCCTTCCTGTTTTTTTATCTCTTTCCTTCTTTTTTTTCGTAGTATGCAGCAAGGAACAGGAGAGGTAGAACAAGAGCACTGCGAGACCGCAAAAAAGCCTGGATTGATTAATCCAGGCTTTTTTGCATTTTTAGGTTATGGTCTCCTTATGTGGCCGGGTTTACTGGTCATCGCTGTCTTCTGCTTCACCGCCGGCGCTGTCGGCTGCAGTTTCTTCGCCAATATCTATCTCGCCCGTCTGTTCGTCATATTCTACTTTTTCGCCGAGAGTTTGGGCAATGAATCTCAGGGGAACAAAGGTCCGGTTGGAGATAAGCTGCGCCGGGACCTCGATCGTCACACTCTCTTCGTTTACGGTAACTTCCCCGGTAACCAGATTCAAGACAATAGTTTTGTCATCCCTGGTAATGGTGACGGTTTTAGTTTCGGGATCCCATTTAACCTCGGCTCCCAACCCGTTCATGATAGCCCTAACGGGAACTAGCGTCCGCCCTTCTTTAATGACGGGGGGCGCATCAAACTTGAGACTCATACCCCTGACCCGGATGCGTTCTTCCAATTTTTTGGCCTGGCCGTGATTTTGGGCCTGGTTTGCCGTTCCTTCGATTTTTCCTTCTTGAAGACCCAAACCACCTGTCCAGGACGGTTGTCCCTTGGCGGAAGCGCTGCCGCATACAAAAATCAGGCCGGAAAGCGCGATGACTAGAATTGTTATTATCTTTTTCATCATTTCTCCCGGGAGCAGTGCCCGTACAAGTATAATCTACCCCCGGAAATTCACCTCCCATTTGTTTTTCAATCAGATAATTCGTGAGGTGCATTCTTTTTTCTGGGGGTAGCAGCTAATCCAACCTCTATCTTTCGCCCAGCACATATTGGGCGATATTAACGGAATGGTCGCCGATGCGCTCCAGGTTGCTTAATATGTCAATGTAGATAGCGCCGGCATCACCGCTGCAAATGCCTTCGTTGAGCCTGTTGATATGCGCCCGGCGGAAGTCTTTTTCCATCTGGTCGATTATGTCGTCATTCTCCACAACTTTCCGGGCCAGCTCGTGGTCATTCTCTTCCATGCTTTTTAAAGCCAGTTCATAAGTCTCGGCTGTCTTATCAATCATTTTACGCATATCGGCAAGCGCCTCAAGGGAAAACCTGATACCCTGCTCATTTTTAGCCTGTGTTAATTCCACAATATTGGTTGTGTGGTCTCCGACCCTTTCAATATCATTAACCGCCTGAATGTAAATGTACGCATAGTTTGATTGTTCCAGAGACAGCTTTTTTTCTGAAATTTTTACAATGTAGTCGGTAATTCTTTTCTGCAGGTTATCAATGATGTTTTCCAGGCTGTCCACCATTTTGGCCTCGTTCTCCAGCCCGGTGAAGAAGTAGGTCACGGCGTGTTCAAAAGATTCTTTGGCGATGTTGGCCATCCGGAGGACCTCCCGCCCCGCCTGCCCCAGGGCAACGGGGGGGTTGGCCAGCAGCCTGGGCTCAAGGTACTTGGGCTCAATAGCAAAGGTGACCTCTTCTCCTGGAATGATTTTTGAGACCAGAGCGGCCAGAAGCGAAACAAAAGGTATCTGAAGCAGTGTGTTGCTCACGTTAAATACACCGTGGGTCTGCGCAATCTGCATTTTTATGTTCAGGGTCTCCCATGTCCCTTCAAATCCCGGTATAAAGATGTAAATGTAGTTTGTAAACAAACGCACTATTTCCGGGAAAATACCCAGTAGAAAAAGCGGCAGAAAAATGGCGGTGCCGATAACATTGAACATGCAGTGAGTCAGGGCCGCCCTCCGCGCGGCCACGGAAGTTCCAATAGATGCCAGCAGCGCCGTGACAGTTGTCCCGATATTGTCGCCGAATAAAATGGGTACAGCCTGTTTGTAGGTAATTGCTCCCTGGTAGGCCAGTTCTTGTAATACCCCGATGGTCGCGCTGCTGCTCTGAACAATACCGGTAAAAACAGTCCCGATTATGACTCCCATCAGGGAATGGTTCTCAATATTAATCATGGCATTAATGAACACCGGCAAATCGCGGAGCGGCTTGAGCCCTTTCCCCATTACTTCCATCCCGTAGAACAGCATGCCAAACCCGAAAAGGACCTGGCCAAATGTGTTAAGCCGTTTATTCTTGGAAAAGAACAGCAGGATTATTCCGGCAATAGCAAAAGGAAGGGCGTAGTTCTCAAGTCTGAACCCGATCAGGTAGGCGGTTATGGTCGTGCCTATGTTCGCTCCCATAATAATGCCGATAGCCTGTCTTAAAGTCATCAAGCCGGAATTGACCAGCCCTACTGTCAGAACGGTAGTGGCAGAACTGCTCTGGATCAGCGCCGTGACCAGCATTCCCGAAAAAACTCCACGCACAGGGGTCTTGGTCCCCTTTTCCAGCCACTGCCGGAGCCGGTTGCCCGCTATCGACTGCAGACCGTCAGACATGTATTTGATGGCAAACAGGAAAAAAGCCATTCCGCCCAGCGAATTAAAAAAGACCTCTTGATAGTTGATGTTCATCCTTCTACCCCTTCTTTCTGTCATCGACAGTATCTTACTATTTTTCATTAAGATTTTACAGCCTGCTTGTCATCTCTTAACTTAAATTTAACATTGGGTTAACATTCAAGCGGATTTATTGAACGGGTCAACTCACCCCCAGCAGGTACGGGATCATAAGATATTCCAGGAAAGCCCTGTTTTGAATCAACATTTCAATGTGAGGTGAAAAAATGTTAAGCGGAGGCAGTTATTATATCCGGATAAGTCTCACGGAAAGAAATCTCTACCTGTACCGGGGCGAGCAGCTGCACGGCGCTTATCGCGTTGCCATCGGCAAGCCAAGCACCCCCTCGCCTGTCGGCAGCTGGACAATTGTCAACAAGTCCGTGCTTTCCGGAGGCACTGTCTTTGGAACAAGGTGGATGGGACTAAGCATCGACAATTACGGCATTCACGGTAATAACAATCCCAGCTTGATCGGCAAGGCTGTATCCCTGGGCTGCATAAGAATGTACAACCAAGATATTGAAAGCATTTTTCCTTTGATTCCAATCGGCACCCCGGTGGAAATCACACCGGGCGCAAGAGGCAGCGGGTTTTCCCTTCCACCCTACCAGCAGAAAGGGGACCCCGAAAACGCAGGCAACTACGGCAAACGCATCCATGTCGTCAAGAAAGGCGAAACGTTATGGAGTATAGCCAAGCGCTGCATGACAAACGTGGAGAGACTTGTTTCTTTGAACCCGGGTATTAACCCCGACCTTATTTATCCCGGACAGGTCCTGTATGTTTCATGACGACGGCAGTGAAATTCCGGCCTGAAATGCACAAAAAGAAGGCTGTCGATTCAGGTCAACAGCCTCAAGGCACAACTTTTATTTTCGGCCGGCCGGACTTTATCCGGCCAATAATCCTGGACTCGCCTGCTCCTTTTTTCTGGAGCAGCTCCAGGAGTTTTTCCCCGTTCTTTTTCTCGACAGCCATCAAAAGCCCACCGGAAGTAATCGGGTCAACGAGGATGTGCTTATCCGCTTCCTCCATCCCCTTAAAGTATTCCGCCTTGTCCTCCATGTAATCGAGGTTTTTCCAGTTGCCCCCGGCGATATATCCGCTGACTGCCAGTTCGCGTGTTCCTTCGATAACCGGTACTTCACGCAGGCTGATCTCGATTTCAACCCCGCTCCCCCTGGCCATCTCCCAGGCATGGCCCAGAAGGCCAAAGCCGGTAATATCGGTGCAGGCCGTCAGGCCGACCTCTCTTCCCGCGGCGGCAGCAGCCGCATTTAATTCCATCATGGTATCCACGGCCTTTTTCTCAACACCTGGGGGGAGGCGAGAAGGATCGATTTCCACATTGCCTTCCCTGTCCTTTCGCTTGCGAAGCGCAGAGGTAATGATCCCTATCCCTAAAGGTTTGGTCAGGATAAGCAGGTTGCCGTCTTTTGCCCCGGCATTGGTCCATATATCGCCGGGCCGCGCTGTCCCGGTAACCGCCAGGCCGTACTTGGGCTCATTGTCCTGGATGCTGTGCCCACCCAAAAGAACGGCGCCCGCTTCTTTTATCTTGCTGCTCCCGCCGCGCAGGATTTCGGCTAATACTTCCAGCGGCAGCACGCCCATGGGAAAAGCAATTATGTTGAGGGCCGTCAGGGGGGTCCCTCCCATGGCATAGATGTCGCTGAAAGAATTGGCCGCAGCAATCGCCCCGAATAAATACGGGTCGTCAACAATCGGGGTAAAGAAGTCGACGGTCTGGATCAGGGCCGTCTCCTCGTTGAGCCTGTATACACCGGCATCATCAGAGGTCTCCACGCCGACCAGGAGGTTAGGGTCTGTTTGAGCAGGCAGGCTGCATAAAGCTTTCGCGAGGTCTCCCGGACCAATCTTTGCCGCTCAGCCGGCCTTGGTGGAGTATGCCGTCAGGTACACTTCCGTCACGCTTTTTTCCTTCATGTCGACCCTCCTTCGCTTTTAGTGGTTTTAACCAGTTCCTTTATGGCCTGCTTGATTATTTCTTCGTCACCAGGCAGCAGGGTACGCATGTCGAGAATGAAACGATCCTGTTCAAGGTAACCGATTATGGGAACTGTATAGCTTCGAAAGAATCTTTCAATTTCCGCCGGGCTTTTCTCTGCCGAACTCAAGGCCAGTCCAAAAGAAACAATGTCCTGCCCGGGAAGGCTTCCTCCTCCCATCTGGGATTTTGTCGGTATTCCCTGCAGGGCGAAAGCACCAGCAGTTAAATCCCGACCTTTAATTGTTTCTTCGATTATTTCTTCCGCTTTGCGCATTAACTCATCCTGGGAGGCAGCCAGCATCCGGTAAATGGGGATGTTCCGCCAAACTTTGGCCGGCTGCAGGTACTCGCGCAGCGTCGCTTCCAGGGCTGCCAGGGTGAACTTGTCTACACGCAGGGCCCTGGCCAGCTGGTTCGCTTTCATTTGGTCAATATATTTTCTTTTGCCGGCGGCAATCCCCGCCTGCGGTCCTCCCAGCAGTTTGTCTCCGCTGAAGGTCACCAGGTCCACGCCCTCGGCAATAACCCGGGGAACAGGAGTTTCGTCTTTAAGGCCGTACGGGCTCAAGTCCAGCAGGCTCCCGCTCCCCAGGTCTTCAACCAGGGGGATGCCGTTCCCGACGGCCAGCTCAAGCAGTTCCCGCCTTTCTACGGACCTGGTGAACCCGGTAATCCTGA
Organism: Peptococcaceae bacterium; assembly: GCA_024655825.1. Classification (NCBI taxonomy): domain Bacteria; kingdom Bacillati; phylum Bacillota; class Clostridia; order Eubacteriales; family Peptococcaceae; species Peptococcaceae bacterium. Next base: position 29,814 of record JANLFJ010000017.1, read on the forward strand.
AGTTGCTTGTATGTACTTTGAGAATAAGTCCGGTTTGAGGGTTTAAAGCCTTTTGGTAGTCGGAAAAGTGGGTCCTGTTGGTGGTGCCAACCTCTCTTAAGGTGACACCGCCCAATTTCAAAACTTCCGGGATCCTAAACGAACCTCCTATTTCCACCAGCTCACCGCGGGATACGATTACTTCCTTCCCTGCGGCAAGCGTATTCACCGCCAGTAAAACCGCCCCGGCGTTGTTGTTGACGACCATGGCACTTTCCGCCCCTGTGAGGCGCACCAGCAGTTCCTCCACATGGTCATAACGGGAACCCCTTTTTCCGTTTTCCAGGTTGTATTCAAGATTAGTATAACGGGCTGCGGCTTCGCTTAAGGCTTCTTGCGCCCTTTGGCTCAACACGGCCCGGCCGAGATTGGTATGAAGGATAATCCCGGTGGCATTTACCACCCTTCTCAGGCGCGGCCGGTTCAGGACCGATAGATATTCCCTGATGTCGCTTTGAATCTTGTGCAGGTCCGGCAGGGGTTGAACACCCGCTGTTTGCCGCAGCTTATTTCTCCACACGTCTAAAACCAGGTTGGCGGCTTCCACCACCAGTTCATGCCCGTATTCTTCTACTAAAGCTTTCCCGTCCTCAGAATCAACAACGGCGTGAACGGCCGGAAGCTGCCGCAAAAGCCGTTTTTCATCCCTATCCAAAACCTGCTCTCCTCCCTGGGTTTGTTTTTCATACTCATTTTTATTGTAAAGATAAACGACCCGTAAAACAAGAGAAGCGCACAGTATTCCGTCTATCTGGCTCATCTTTTTTTTGTGATTTTTTCAATAACCGCTGCCCAGATCTTTGTTACTGCCAGGACCGGTTTAATTTCAACCGTTTTCTTGCCGGGTAACGAAACGGGAAGCCCTTCGCCAGAATTAACTTTCACAAAACAAAGCGGCGGAAAAAGAACACACCACCAGTTAGCTCCCTTGCCTTCCCCGATGACCAGCTTTACCGCCTCATAACGGCCTGCGGGAAGAGTGAGGGCTCCGTAATATTTTGTGGGAAATTCAAAACAACCATAGTATGCCTTGACCTTATCCCGGCTGCCCAGTTCCCGCAGTGTACTGCTGGCTTCTTCCTCCATGCTGTTTAAACTGGCCCTGAGGATGTTTCTTGATTCGTCAAGACCCGTGGACTGGCTGAGTTTTTCAGCCATTGTCAGTACTATGCGGTCTCTCACCTTGTATTTCAGGTACTGGTCATGTTCGCTGTCGCTGTTGGCCAGGATATGCAGCCGTATCAGGGGGGGCGTATCGCCCGCGGCGCCGTCAGCCGCCAGGAGAGACAAGAAAAGAATCACGAGGAAAAGAAAACAGGCGTACTTTTTGTTCATAATTACCGTAAGCCTCCCTGGAGTGTTTCATTACCAGTATTGACAGGATGAGGCGGTTTTAATCATCAGGCAATTCAAAACCGTCCCGCGTAGCGACCTCTCTGCAGCAGCCCATCCAAGCGCGCCCATGCCGGGCGCACCGCATAAAGGACCGCCCCGCACGCTCACCGTATGGGGCGGTCCTTTATGGTGTTTTTGTCTTTAACCCATCCCCGGAGGGCAGGGAATTTTGATGGTGCGCCCGGCAAAGATGATGTTGGGATTGGTGATCTGCGGGTTAACCGCCAGGATCGCTTGAACCGTCACATTGAATTTCTGAGCAATGGTGGAAAGCGTGTCTCCCTTTTGGATTACGTAATCGAAAGTGGTTCCCGGCAGGCAGGGAACGATGGCGACGCCTTTTACGGCCGTTACGACCGTAATTTCCTGCGCTTCGGTCACCACCGCCCTTACTTCCAGCACGGCGGTCTGACGCCACCTGGTCGTCGGCGTCGCGGCGGCAGCTTCCACATTGACATATTCTATCCTGCCGGTAACATCGACAATATCGCCTTTCTGGACTCCTTCCACGTGCACGAACTCGGTAAACGGTTCATCAAGAGTGATCTCCCGCAGCAGGTCATTCTCCGCTACAACATAGTAAATCTGTTTGTGCAGCCTGCCCTTGATGATAACTTTGTCGGGGATGGCCTCACCCTCCAAGTCCTCAAGCCTGGCATCAACTTTAGCCACCTTCCGGGCAAGTTCGGGAGTCACGACATTGGCCATGACATTTACCTGGCGTAATCCTTCGCCGACAATGCTTTCAATATTTAAGGTTCTTGTCTCAACCTCGGCGCCGGCCACTGCGGTCACGATGCTCAGAGTGATATGGTCAAGCACCTTTGCGCATACTTCCAGTACGGCTGTTTCTTTTACATACTTCTCGTTGTTCCTGGTTACCAGCTCGCTGTCCAGGTACTCAATACGAACATCGGAAGTCACTGTTAATCCTTCTTCCGCGCCTTCCACGGGAACAAAAACGCTGAAAGGAGTATCGGCGCTCAGTTCCCTGACTTCGCCGCTGTTCTCCAGGACATAGTAGATTTGTTTGTGCAGTTTCCCTTTGATAACGACCTTGTTGGGTAGAATTTTTCTTTCTACATCCTTTATCTCGGCATCAATACTTTTAATTTTTCTTGTTTCCGCAGGAACGCGAATGAATTCATCGCTGATGTTAAACTGCTCACAGCCGTAACCAATTACGGTGTCGATTTCAACGGTCTGGTAAGTCGGGGTGAGCCCTTCTCCCGATACGCTGGTAACAACGTCGATTTCCAGGACTTCTATGACCTTTGCTTCTATTTTTAGGATGCAGGTTTGTTGGAAGACGCGGTAGCATTCATTCTGGGCGCCGGTTTTCACCGCTTCCACGTCACAGTATTCGATTTCCACGTCCACCTTGGCATCCATCCCCGGGCTGGCTCCTTCCAGGTGGACAAATTCGGAGATCCTTTCGTCAGGGGCCGTAAATTCCTGGACATCGCCGGTCACGCATTCCACATAGTAGATTTGCTTGCGCAGGGTCGCTTCGACAATTATTTTGTTCTCGATGACGGTGAACTCGATGTTGTTGATCTTGGTATCCACGCTCTCTATTTTCTTGGCCAGGATCCCTTCCGGCAGCGTTATTTCTCTTTGCACATTGACCTGTTTTATGGCTTCCCCGATAACGTTTTCCACCTTCAATCTTCTGGTGGTAACATTAATACCCGACATTATCTACATATCCTCCCTTCGTACATATATTAATTCACTTAAGTATATGCGCTTTTTTTAAATATGTGCCTAAAATATGCTTGCCGCCGCTATTTTAAAGGAGTAGCAGCAAGGAAAACGAACGACCTGAATTGTTGTTTCCAAAAAAAAGACGGGCGGTTACGCCCGGCCTTCATGGACCTCTAAAATAATAAATCAAGCTGCTGTTTAATCAGCAGCCCCGTGCCCTTATTTTTATATTTTCGTCTCCACAAAAAACAGTTAATTGAACGGAATCGGTCAAAATATCGGCATAACTGAAGGAAACCCGACGTTCAACCTGTTTTTCATCAAGGCGAACCACAAAAATGTTGGGATAGGTACTTTCCAGGACTCCAACTTTTTCGATGACCTTTTTACGCCCGCGGTTGGCGCGCAGCCGGATTTTATTTCCTACGAATGGCTCGAGGTCACGCTTGATATCATTCAATACCTGTTTACCGGACAATTAATCACCTTCTTTCAACACTAACGAGCCTATTATATCATTGTTTGTCCAGGTTGTCAAACGCAAATTTATAATTATACAGGAGACAAACGCTCGCTGTCAACAATAATAAATGAGAATTATGAATAATTTTAGTAAGGCGACCTGGGGTATCCCAGGCGCAAACAGCCCCTGGTTTCGATTCCACCCAGCCCGTCAAGTCCCGTAATGGTGTTGCTTATAATGTCCTGAACGGTTAAGGTATCGTAAATTGAACTGTAGGCCAGTTTTTCAACAATAAATATGGGATCAAAAGCATGGATCAAGACCCGCTGCGGGGAACTTGCAAAATTCGCTCCAGCCGCAATCAGCGCTTCGTAATGGGATTGGCAGGCACCTGCAAAAATAATCAAATCGTCGCGGCCTGGTTCGTATTCCCTTGCTTTGCGCACCGCCTCCACAAAATAACGCGAATTCCTGTAGCTGTCAATGCTGCTGAAATCCGGCCTGTTTTTTAAAAGCCCATCATGTCCAGTCAGGACAAGTATATCCGGTCTATATTCCTTCAGGTATTCCACTACCACCTGGGGCTGCTTTTCCTCTTCCACATTGAAGCCGTAGACCGTAATATTCAATTGAGAATAGGTTGCTTTACACAGGTCAAGGTATTCTTTATCGCCATCAAGGTGTAAAACGGTTCCGGGCAGCTCAAAGTGTTCACGCTCTTCAGAACGCATCAGACCGGCCGTCGTCGTTTCGCTTCTCAAAAAAACCCGGCACTTGTCTTCCACTCTTCTTTCAAAGATTCTCCGCATGGCCTCGCTGTTTTTTTTTATATATTCCTGCCGCATCTTGCTGATCTCCGCAGGGGTTTTCTTTACCAGGTCGTCAAGCGGCGCATCGGCGAAAAGCCGCACGTCCAACCCTCGCAAGAGGGCTTTTTTCTCTCCTCCCTCTTCTTCAATAGACCTTACTTTGAACAGTATATCTCCGCCGTGGGAAACGCGACCCACGATGTCCCCCACTTCTATTTTATTGCTCATTTCATATCCCCTCGCCTCGCATCTTGTTAATAATTATTCTATGTTCATTTTGAATTGATGGTTCAGTTCGCTTAGTGCTCTCATATCATGAACTATCAATTATCCTGGTAGGCAATAAGGAGTTGAAGACGGTAATATGTGGACAGCTGTTGTTCCCGCCAGCAACGAAGAAGAGGCAATATCTCAGGTGATGGAAAACCTTCTTAAAGCCAGAATCGACCATGCAGTCGTGGTAGCGAACGGCTGTACCGACAGAACATGCGAACTGGCCATGATTCCAGCCGGTAAAATGACCGTCACAATGATCAATTTTCCCCATGCGCTGGGTGTTGATGTTCCCCGGGCCGTTGGAGCCGCTTTTGTAAAAAGGCTGCCCAGCTGCGGCACGTTATTTGTAGACGGCGATATGAAAGGAGACATCGCCCGTGTTCTGGTCGAATTGAAGCGAGGGATTGAAGACGGGCTGGATATGGCTCTTACAAACTGTTATCCCCATGCCGGCCGGCAGTCCTGCCTGGCACGATCCGTTCTAAAGGAAAGAGAACGCTTGAACCGCAGGCTGGGTTTATTCTATGAGCTTGGCCTGGCCTCTCCCAGCCACGGACCCCAAGCCCTCTCGCCCCCCCTTCTTAACGCTTTGCCTCCGGAAGTCATCGCCGTACCTCCGCTGGCTTTGGCTTTTGCCGCCATCAACAGGTACTCCGTGGGGGTAGCCACTTCCATACCCCACCAGCTTTTAGGCTCTCTCATCCGAAACGATGAGCATGCCTTGCTTATTGCCGAAACCATCATCGAGGACTGCCGGCAGGCCCTTTCCTACGCAAACGGAGAAAGCCTGGAAAAGGTGCTGGCAGGTAAAAATATGGGCGGAGGTTACAGGCCGGCGCGGCGTTTCGACCTTTTAGACCTGTTTTTGAAGGGCCTCCAACAACTCGATGCGCAGTAAAGCGCAAAGTCCCGTACCGTCACGGTACGGGACTTTTTTGCCCTGGCTTTACCTGGCGAAAACATGGTTCCCGATTCTTTTTATGATGGGTCTTGACCAGATCCATTTGTTGGTGGCCTTGGCGGGGTTCCAGTAGTACAGCGCGCCGCCGCTCGGGTCCATGCCGTTTAAGGCGGCTTTTGCCGCGCTGTATGCGCTTGCATCCGGCGTCAGGTAAATCTGGCCGTCAGCCACGGCAGTGAAAGCCAGCGGCTCAAAAATAACCCCCTTGATAGTATCGGGAAACTGGCTGCTCTCCACGCGATTTAGAATAACGGCGGCAACAGCTACCTGGCCGGTATACGGTTCTCCTCTTGCTTCTCCGTAAACGGCCCTGGCCAGCCAGTCAATATCGGATTTGCTGACTCCAACAGCAGCGCTGCGGGAAGGAGTTGAAGCGGGTATCCGCAGTACCTGCCCCGGGTAAATTGTGCTGCCGGTCAGGCCGTTTTCATTCTTGAGAGCCGTTATTGAGGTTCTGTATTTTTTGCTGATGATATAGAGGGACTCCCCCGGCTTAACCGTATGCCTGGCAGCTGCTATGGCTGGAGCAGCAAAGGAAAACAGGAAGATTATCAAAACAGCCGCCGTTTTGATAGCCGGTTTTTTCATTGTTACCACCCTTTCTTTCTCACAACCTGCAATATCATGCATGTTATAAGTTGTCGGTTCCGTTTTATTATAACCGAAAGCAAAGTCGATTGATAGTTTAAAAGACTGCCAATAAAACCATCTTCACCCATGTTTATTATTTATTTTGTTGCCAGCCCCCTTTTTCCCGCCAGCAGTTGGCCAGCACGGCGAATTCGCGCAGTGACAGCGTTTCTCCCCGCCGCTGCGGGTTGATCCCGCTGTCGTCAAGTATTTCCTGCAGCCTTTTCCTGTCAAATCCCGGCTCGACATTCAGCAGTGAATTGGAAAGGGTTTTTCTTCGTTGCCCGAAAGCCGCTTTAATTATTTTAAACATCAGTTTTTCGTCCAGGACATCAAGGGGGCGGCGAGTTCTCCGCTTTAAGCATATAACTGCCGAATCCACCTCAGGCGGGGGAGTGAAAAGACGGCGGGGAACTTTAAAGACGGCCTTTGTCTCGCAATAATACTGGATCGCCAGCGTTACCGCGCCGTAAGCTTTTGTTCCCGGTTCGGCGGCGAGCCTTTCGGCAACTTCCCACTGTACCATGATAACCAATAACTCCAGGTGATATTCGTTTTCCAAAAGATTCATTAAAATCGGCGTGGTTATGTAATAAGGCAGGTTGGCCACAACCTTATACGGCCAGGCTAGGCCGTGCCGGCGAGTCAGCTCGTCCAGGTCCATCTTCAGTATGTCTCCCTGGATTATTTGGACGGCCGTTCCCTCAAGCGATTCCCTGAGCACCGGGATAAGGGAGGGATCGATTTCCACGGCCAGAACCCTGGCGCCTGCTTCAACCAGCGTCCTGGTGAGAGTGCCGGCCCCGGCGCCAATGTCCACCACCCTGTCGCCCGGTGTTATCTGGGCTGTTTGAACAATTTTTTTGAGTAAATTTTTATCAAGCAAAAAATTTTGGCCCCATTTCTTTTTAAAACGAAAGCCGTGTTTTTTCAGGAGATCCATGGTTTTAACATCCACGGGACCAGTCAATAAACTCACTCCCTGCAAAAAAGACTGCCAACCGCTTCTTCCGTTACTTTAATATACTATGACCGTTCTTTACTGGCAAGCTCGCTCCAGTTTCTCATTCGAAAAGATACACCTTTACGAAACGCCTGCCCCACTGCCAGCATTCCGCTTCGGTGTCCATGAATAAATCGATGATGTTTCCTTTGATAAGTCCTCCCGTATCCTGGGCAATTCCGTAACCGTAGCCTTCCACCCACATCCTCGTTCCCAGGGGAATCACTTGGGGGTCAACAGCTATTGTCCCCACCTGCGGGTAGACCCCGGTAAAAGTTGGATTGCCCGTATGTGTGTAAGCGGTCGCCTGTAAGCGCATCTCCTTTTTAGGTTTATCCAGGCCGCGGGCCGCCAGAACTATCGTCTCTCTGGTCTTCCCCGCCGCCGTTCCCGCTGCCTTAACCGGGGCGGTTTTTTCTGTTCCCGCTGCCGGTTCCGTCGTTTTAAACTCTTCATTAATACCGCCATTATCCCCGGAATACCGCCCGGTTTCTGATATGTTTTCAACCGCGGATATTCCACGGGAAATGCATTTATTGGTGCCGGTCCCCTCATACCGCAGGCAGCAGCCAAAAGCATGCAACAAAAGCAGGAAAAGTAATAAAACAGCCGTCTCCCGGATTTGTTTAATCCTGGAATACATTTTATCCTCCACTCTTTTTAGTAATTTGTGAATAAACCACTATTATTATGTCCAAAGTTATTATTATTTTATTCGGAATTGGCTGTAAGGTGTGTTTTCTTGCCCGGTTTTAAGGCGCAAAGAAACCGCTCCCACGCCTCACGGCATGAAAGCGGTTTCTTGTTCTGCACCTCAGGCATCCTCCGGGATCTTAAACACCTTTATCCCATTTTTTCTTGTTCTCATCGCCACTTCTTCCACCGGCAGTTTCTTAATCTGGGCCAGCCTTTCCGCCACCTTCACCACATGGGCCGGCTCATTTCGTTTGCCGCGGTAAGGCGCTGGGGCCAAGTACGGGCAGTCGGTTTCAATTAAGAGGTAATCGAGCGGGACCATTTGAGCCACTTCCTGCAGTTTGCCGGCGTTGTGGAAGGTGAGCGGGCCGGCCAGAGAAATGTAGAATCCTAGTTTAAGGGCCTCCCTGGCCAGCGGCCAGCTTCCCGAATAGCAGTGAAATACGCCGCCAACCTCCCGGGCGCCTTCTTCTTTTACTATGTCGAATACGTCCTGGTGGGCGTCCCGGTCGTGAATGATAACTGGTTTTTTTATTTCTTTGGCCAGAGCAATCATTCGCCGGAACACCGACTTTTGAACATCGCGGGGCGAGTGATCACGGTAATAATCAAGCCCTATTTCCCCCACAGCGACTATTTTGGATTGCCCGGAGAGCTTTTTAAGCTCTTCGTAGGCCTTTTCATCCATATCCTTGGCGTCATGCGGGTGCATGCCCACCGCACCGTAAATGAAATCATATCTTTTAGCCAGCTCAACCGTACTCCTGGCCGTTTGAAGGTTGAAGCCCACATTAACAATCAAATCAACCCCGGCTTTCCTGGCCCTGTTTATAACGGCCTCCCGGTCAGTCGAAAAATCTGTTATGTCCAGGTGGGCATGAGTATCAAAGAACATGCAGATTCCCCCATTACATCGCGCCTTATTTTACTTTGCTTCCGGAAGGCAGGTCTTTGCTTACAGTTAATACTTCCAGGTCTTTACCGTCAGAAGCCGCCAGGATCATGCCCTGGGAAGTGATTCCCCTGATCTTGACCGGTTTCAGGTTGGCAGCCAGAATAACTTTTTTGCTCACCAGCTCTTCCGGCTGGTAGTGCATAGCCACCCCAGCCACAACGGTACGGGTCTCCTCACCGACCCTCACTTCAAGCCTGACAAGTTTGTCGGCTTTTTCCACCCTTTCACAGGAAAGGACCTCGGCAACTCTTAAGTCAATCCTGGCAAAATCATCGATTGTGATTTGCTCTTTTAATAAAGGCGGGGATTGCTCCCCGGAGATTTGGTTTGCCTTGACGGCAGGCCCTGCCTTGTCAATTTCTATCCGGGGAAACAGCGAATCCGCCTTGCTGACTTTTTGTCCCGGCTTTGTCCTTCCCCAGCCGACAGCTTTCCAGTTTCTGTTATCTTCAGGATCCACGCCGATTTGCGGCCAGACTTTTTCCGGGAGAGTCGGCATAACAGGGGTTATCATTACCGTGACGATACGAATAACCTCCACCAGGTTATAGAGAACTGCTGCCAGCCGGTCTTTTTTTTCAGGGTCTTTGGCCAGGGCCCAGGGCATTGTTTCGTCAATATACTTGTTGGCCCTGTTAACCAGGCGCCAGACGGAGCCAAGGGCGCTGGAAAAATCGAGCCCGTCCATATAACCGGCTGCCTCGCAGGGTACAGCCTCAGCCATCGCCAGCAGTTCCCGGTCAAATTCTCCTTTTTCGCCGGGACGAGGGATTGTCCCGCCGAAAAACTTCTCAACCATTGCTACCGTACGCGAAACCAGGTTTCCGTAATCATTGGCCAAGTCGGTATTAATCCTCTGCACGAGTGCTTCTTCCGAGTAGTAACCGTCCGCGCCCGCAGGCAGCTCTCTCAACAGGAAATAACGGCAAGCGTCAACTCCGTATTTTTCAATTAAAACAAGCGGATCAACCACATTTCCCTTGGATTTGGACATCTTTCCGGATTCCAAAAGAAGCCAGCCATGCCCGTATACCTGCTTCGGCAAGGGAAGGCCTGCTGCCATCAATATGGCGGGCCAGATAACGGTATGGAACCTGACAATATCCTTTCCCACCAGGTGAATGTCTGCCGGCCAGTATTTCCGGTACAGCCGGTCATCCCCTGTTCCATAGCCCAGGGCTGAAATATAGTTTGTCAACGCGTCGAACCAAACGTAAATGACGTGTTTTTCATTAATGGGCACAGGTATGCCCCAGTTAAAAGTGGTTCGAGAAACGCACAGGTCCTCAAGCCCGCTTTTAATAAAGTTTATCATTTCATTGCGGCGAGATACGGGCTGTATAAAGTCCGGGTGTTCTTCAATGTGCTGCAAAAGACGGTCCTGGTACCTGGACATGCGGAAGAAGTAACTCTCTTCCTTGAGCAGTTCAACCGGCCTCTGGCAGTCCGGGCACAGTCTTTCTTCCCCGACCTGGCGCTCGGTGAAAAACGCCTCGCAAGGCGTGCAGTACCAGCCCTCATATTCCGAACGGTAAATATCGCCTTGTTCGTAGATTTTTTTGAAAATCGCCTGTACAACTCGCCGGTGCCTGGATTCCGTGGTCCTGATAAAATCGTCATTCGTGATCAGCAGGGCCTTCCAGAGGTGTTTTATCCCTTTAACTATTTCATCGACATACTCCTGGGGTTCTACTCCGGCCGCCTTGGCCGCTCTTTCAATTTTTTGGCCGTGCTCATCGGTGCCGGTTAGGAAATACGTGTCGTATCCCCGCATTCTTTTGTAGCGGGTCATCGCATCGGCCATCACCGTGGTAAGCGCGTGGCCGATATGCAGTTTTGCGCTGGGGTAATAGATAGGCGTGGTGATGTAGAAAGTCTTTTTCTCCATGTTCAAAACCTCCATCAGGCTTTAATAATTTTAATAATAAAAAAACCCTCATCCACATCAGGGACGAGAGGCGAAAGCCCACCGTGGTACCACCCTGCTTCAGCTGTTGCCAGCCCTCGGCAAGTCTGCACGACTTTTCGGCGTTTTAACGGGCGCCGTCCGAATACCGATCAGGAACCATCTTCAGCCAATATTTCCGCGGGTTTCCACCATAATCCGCTCTCTTGAGGAAAATTTTGGCTTACTCATTCCGTCATTTCGTTCTTCTGGTATCACAGCTTTCTATAAAGTATAAAAAAGATAATACGGTATTGTCAAGGCCAACCCGCGCTTGTCCGGGGTGCAAAATAAAATACAAAAATTATGAAGAATATGCAGGTTCTGTATTGACTTAAACTGGAATTATTGTTATCATTTAGTCGTAAATATTTTGTCGAATTTTGCTGAAGAAAGGAGATGTATGTATGAAATCCACGGGAATTGTCAGAAAGGTGGACGAACTGGGTCGTGTGGTCATCCCGATCGAGCTGCGAAGAACTCTGGGCATCGATGAGAAAGATGCACTGGAAATTTACGTCGATCAGGAGAAGATCATTCTCAAAAAATATGAGCCGGCCTGCGTTTTCTGTGGCAGCGCAGATCAAGTCCAGCATTTTCGCGGTAAACTCGTGTGCAAGGAATGCTTGCAATCTATGGCCGCCAATGTATAAGCCACGTACATATACATAATATAAGACACTGCTAGGCACATGAAAACAGGCGCGGTTCCAAAGGCACGGTTTAATAGGGAAACTTGTTGAACCATACCCCAAACCGATACGGAAAAACAGGAGAGAGGTGTTATCCCATATAAGGGATAGCGCCTCTCACTGCACATTGTGTTAATTTCATAGTCCATTTCAAACAATTGGTTTTTTCGGCTTTCGTCCCCTTTTTCCGGGCACCTTATTATCTTTTTCTTTCCCGGGAATTTTTTTCTCCTTTGCAGCAGGCTCCTCTGCTGCAATATCCGGCTGATATTTCTGTTCCTTTTCTGATGCCTGTATTTCATCCATCTCAATCCCGAACATGGCAGAGAGACCGTTCCCTTCAATAATCCTGCCGCTCTTTCTCCCGGACTTGCTCAGAAGCATCTCTGACTTTTGTACTATGGCTTTCGATACCAGTTCATCCACGTTTACATTGCGCAGGACGAAAAAAAGTGAAGGATTCTCGTCAAGCCTTGTACCGACCCCATAAAGTGCTGCCGCAACATGCTTGCACATTGTGGCATAATCGGGGCAGCTGCAATCAAACCTTATTTCTTTCGGGGTTGGAAATAAGCCTTTGCCTTTCGCAGTGAACAACTCATCAAGAGCCTTTGGGAATCTTCCCTCCAGCAATTCCTGAAGCGACTCAATTTTCCCTTCACAAGCTTTTACCAGCTTGTCCCATGCGGCTTTATCCAGCGGCTTGATATCAATTACAACCTCATAAGGGGCTCTTCTGCTGCCCTGTACAAGCGCTGATACCTTTCCCGGGGCAATCTGAAGGTCGAGTACCGCTCCGTGCAGAACATAGCTGCGTCCCCGGCCAATGCGGTTTGAATAGTCGGAGTAGCTTTCAAGATTGTCATTCCAGGACTTTCCCCACCAGGTGGATGCAAGCTTCCTTCCGCTCACAACTATTGGCGCTATGCCGGGATTCTTCTTCATCAACTTTTCAACTGCTTTTTTGTTCCGTTCCTTTTCTTCATCTACAGAGACACGCTCATAAAAGCCATAATGACCAAAACGTGACATAATACCTACCTTTCCAGCCTGAACAGTTCCATAAGCTGCCTGTTATCCATTTCTGTGATCCAGTTTTCCTGAACATCAGGAATTATATCTCTGGCAAGCTTTACCTTATCCTCTATCATTATATCAATCTTCTCTTCAATTGTACCTTTTGTTATAAACTTATGCACTATGACATTTTTCTTTTGTCCTATCCTGAAAGCCCTGTCTGTCGCCTGATTTTCCACTGCCGGATTCCACCACCTGTCAAAATGGATCACATGATTTGCATTGGTCAGGTTCAAGCCTACGCCCCCGGCTTTGATCGAAAGCACAAGAAAAGGGACATATTCACCGCTGCTCTGGAATTTTTCAACGATTTCCCGCCTTTTGGCAACCGGCGTCTCTCCGTGCAAAACAAGGCCTTCATGGAAGAATACGGTTTCCAGGAAATCCTTCAACGGACGGGTGATTTCCTTGAATTGTGTGAATACAAGCACACTTTCACGCTTTTCATAAATTGTCTCACAAATCTCCCTAAGCCTTGCGTACTTACCGCTTTCATCCTCGGAATAAAAAGCCTGTCCAAGATACTGGTCAGGATGATTGCAAATTTGCTTGAATTTCATTATAGATGAAAGTATGAGCCCTTTTCGTTCAATTCCTTCCTCCGCGGCCTCTAATTTGACTTTAATGTCTTCTACCAGTGAATCATAAAGGGCGGCCTGTTTCTTCGTTAGCGATGAATAAGTCTTCATCTCTATCTTGTCGGGCAAGTCTGAGATGATGCTTTTATCTGTTTTCAACCTTCTCAATATAAACGGGCCGACGACCTTTCTGAGACGTGCATAACCAACCTGGTCTTCTTTTAGTTTCTTGGCGAAATCGGTAAATTCCTTTGCGGTGCCCAGCAATCCGCTGTTAAGAAAATCAAACACTGACCAGAGGTCTGAAAGCCGGTTTTCTACCGGAGTGCCTGTCATTGCAATTTTAAAGACTGCCTTCAATTGCTTTACCGCTTTTGACTGTTTGGTGCCGGGGTTTTTTATGGCCTGAGCTTCATCAAGTATCACTGTGTCCCAGGTTATTTTCTTTAGCCGCTCGTACCTTGAAAGCATACCGTATGTTGTAATGAACAATTCATATTCATCGGTTGACTGTATTTCATCAACGCTTCGGTCGTCATTTTCAGAAGGATGCAGGATATAATATTTAAGCGATGGCGCAAATTTATTTATTTCATCAGTCCAATTGCCAATCAGTGAAGCAGGAATTACAAGAAGCGTTTTCTCTTTTTTCCGGGACCTTATGTAATTCAAAAGAGCGATTACCTGAATGGTCTTGCCAAGGCCCATGTCGTCCGCAAGACAGGCTCCCAGGCCCAGCGTTTTCATGTAATGGAGCCATGCAAGCCCTTTTTCCTGATATGGCCTGAGAATGGCGTTGAAATTCTCTCCCGAAGTCACGGTTTCCAGGTTTTCTGGCTGAGTCAGCCTTGAAATAACAGTGTTAAGCCATTGCCCATTTGTAACCTCAACAGCCTGGGCTTTATTTTCAAGACCTAGCATTTCAGCCGGATTCAGTTGTAGTCTCATGGCTTCAAGCAAGGTCATATCATTCCTGCCGATAAGCTTCCGGGCCTGTTCATAGGCCAGAAGGGCTTCTTTGAGTTTTTCGTGATTTATTTCCACCCATTTGCCTTTAATAAAAGCCAATCCTTCTGTCTCTGCCAATAATTTTTTTAACTCGTCTATGGTTAATTTCTCGTCTCCGACCGAAATCTGTGCGTCAAAATCCAAAAGGGCGTCAAATCCTAGGAGGGAAGGAGGCTTTGTGCCAATATTTACGGTCAGCTTTATGGAATTCGATTTGTTCTTCCACCAGTTGGGAATCCTGCAAAGTATACCCGACTCTTCATACAAGGGTATTTCCTTAAGAAATGTATATGCTTCATCGGAGGTAAGTCCGATGGGATGAAATATATCTCCGGAGTCTTGCAGCTCGCGGACGAATGTGCTTTTTGCAGCGGCTTTGCTTACTGTGGATAAAAGCTCCAGTAATTTTTTATGGTCATCCCTGTATTCAATAAGGGCATTTTTTAGCGGCAGGTGCTTTGACCTTCCATCGGATGAAACCTTAGATGAATAGGTAGCCATAAAAGCAAAAGGGTAATCGTCCTTTTTGTTCTCAACGAGATGGAAAAATACCCGCCCCATCACATGCACGATGGGATTCAGGGAAGCAAAATACTCAGCCACGCTCCCCCGGTAATCGCGTATCTCTTCTCTGAACACTTCAAGCAGCTTTTCCCAGATATTATCGATCCATTGACTGTCAAGGTATTTCAGCCCGTTCATAAATGGTGCCGCATTTATAATATTTTGATTTTCTTCTTCGGGTTCGACGGTGGTCTTTTCCCTTAAAAATTCTATATCAGGCTGCCTTGAGAGGGATCTTATAAATGCATCGGATATGTTTTTAAGAAATTGCAACGAATCGGATACCGGAGCCGGAATTTGCCTGAAACCAAGGCTGAAAAGAGCCTTATACGGATTCTCCCTCCATTGTTCAAATAGTTGATTTTGAATAGAGTACTGTACATCCTCCAAGGGTTCCTGCGTCTCCTGCCAGTCAAGGCGGAAGCCGTCATGCAGTATTATAACAACAATTTCTTTATTTGTACCTGTCATAATTCCTCCTGATGAGCTTCCACAAAAATGTCGGGTATTCAGCTGTATTGGAGCGTATTGTGATTTTGATATTCTTTTTCATCGCCATAGGTTTTATGCCCTTCACTTTTTATGTATAGGGTTTATCTTCACAATGAAGTGCCTCGCTTGAGTCACTCTTGATCAGCTAAGCAATGCCGACGGGCTTTCATGCACTAACCCAATTTTCTAGTCCAAGACCCTCAATTCGCTCAAATTCACGGCCATTATTAGTGACAATGATAAGTCCTTTGGCCTTTGCGTGCGCTGCAATCAGCATATCCATAACTCCAATCGGAGTTCCTTGCCGCCGTAACGTTGCGCAAATTTTCCCGTATTCTGCGGCCGCTTCATCATCAAATGGCAAGATGTCCACAATGGACAGAAATTGATTTAGCGCAAGCGCATTTTTTCCCGGGTAAGCGCTTGCTTCAACGCCATTTATGAGTTCTGCAAGAGTAATTGCAGAAATGGCAACGCCGTCGCCCATGTTCGAATGGAGATTCATGAGCACATTTTCTGGTTTTTTCTTTATGAGATACACACAAATATTTGTATCAAGCATGTATTTCATAACGTCTCCCTCGGCGCTTGAACACCCTGATTACGTCCGTCTGCCAAGAAATCATCGGTAAAGCTGTTAAGACCGTTAAGAAAGGTTTCCCATGCACGCTCTTTTGGAAACAACATAACAGTATTACCCACTTTTTGAATATATACTTCGTTACCTGAAAAACGGTATTCTTTAGGCAACCGAACAGCCTGGCTCTGACCATTGACAAATAATTTTGCAGTTTCCATTTCTAATCACCTCACTTATAGTATATATTTAAGTATATACCATTGTCAAGGCTTTATTAATGTTTATTATTTGCGAAGTTCTAAACCATTTATTACTTAATGCATATCAATTAAAGTTTCAATACTTAATGATAGAAGATTCGAAACGTTGAAATTCGGAGCCAGAAATAAAAACTTGAATAATGTATTGCTAAACGTTATACAATAGAATATAATATTTAAAAGGAAAGGTGGTGTTATTATGGCTGCTAAAACAGCAAATGTCCTTGCTCGTGTCGAGCCAGAAATAAAGGAAAAAGCGGAAGCGATCATGTCAAAACTGGGGATTCCGGCTTCCGTTGTTATCAATATGCTCTACAAGCAAATTGTTATGACCAAAAGCATCCCGTTTTCCCTGTCGCTTCCCGCCGCTCCAATGGCACGGGATGAAATGGATGCCGATACGTTCAATACAATCATGCAGAATGGTTTGGATGAAGCAAAAGCCGACCATTCTCGTCCAGTTTCTGAGGTGTTCGCTGATTTAAGACGAGGATTATAGCTTATGGCAGACAATACGTATACGGTTAAAATCACTACACAGGCGGAGGAACAACTGCAGGAAATCGTAGATTACGTCGCTTCCGAGCTAAAAGCGCCGAAAGCCGCTTTGCGTCTGCTCAATGAAATGGAACGCTCGATTTCGTCGCTTTCACAGTTTCCGCAGCGGGTTGCGTTGACAGAGGAAGAACCGTGGCGCACCTGCGGCGTTCGCAAAATGCCTGTGAAAAACTTTCTTATTTTTTTCTGGATTGACGAAGAAAATAGTAAAGTGCAGGTTACCGCCGTTATTTACGGCAAGCGTGAACAGCTAAAACAGCTTTCGAAGATGGAAATGGAGTAAAATACCGCAGATAAAAGGTTTTTATCATTAATAGGGCTTGGCCTCGTTTGAAGCTAAGCTCTTTTGCGCATATTTACATTAAATGCAGAGCAGATAATTATAGATACCATATTTACTTTTACCCATGGTTCAATAAAAAAACAAAAAGGAACCCGCCTAAGGCACGGTTCAATAGGGAAACTTATTGAACCATACCCCAAACCGATACGGAAGGTGAACAAACGAGGCGTTTCATACGAAGCGCCTCGTTTGCATCCCAATATATTTGCTTAATTCTTAACTCTGTTTTCCCAAGCAGGTTGCGCAGCGCCTCAAGGAGAGTGTATCTCCACATTTGCCGCCGGAATCCAGACGCCTTCTGTTTCAATGGCAAAGGTATAATAGTCGCCTGTTGAGCTGTCTGTCAAAAGTCGGATTGACGCGCCGCCCAAATCGTAGTCATCCGGCACGGTTATACCGCTTGCGGCGCTTATGGCCGCGCCCCCGTCTGCCGTCAGCTTGATTTGCGAAGCTCCGGAGAATGCGGCGTCTCCGTCAATCCAAAGCCCTTGCCCGGCTGCAATGGTCACATTGGAAGCATCGACCGCAAATCCGCCAAGAATTCCTGCCGGGCCGTCACAATTCATGCCCAAAACGCTGTTTTGGATTTCTATGCCAATCGACCCCAACATGAATCCGCCGCCGTCTGAGGCAATGGCAACATCGGAATACACGAAGCGGCACACGGACTGCTCCCCTTCGCCCACATCCGCGCTCAGCGCGTATATTGAACCCATATCGATGCCTTCGCCTCCTGCCGCGTCTATTGCCAAATCCAGGGTATCAAATGTCAGGCTGTTCGAGGCGTAAATCGCCTTACCTCCTGAAGTGCCGATACGCAGCGAGTCTTCGGTTTTGTCCGTACCGGCAAATCGGGTGGGACGCTCAATGCGCATGACATTCTGAGCTTCATCTGACGACAATGTAATTTCGAAAGCGCAGTTCCCCACAATGTTGACGGTCAACGGACTGCCGCTTTCCCCAATATTTATGCTGTCAAAATATTTTTTGCTGAACGAGATGTTCAGATTATCGAAGGTAACGGAGTTTGTCGCGCCGTCAATGTTCACGTATACGTTGCTGCCTGTTCCGCTGAAGGTCAGCCCGTCTCCCGTAATCGTAAGGACGGGAACGGTAGTTCCGTCAAACGTTTCGACCATTTCGTAGGTATAGCCGGAGATGCTGCCCACGCTGATATCCTCGGTTACTTCGCCGTTTGTTACGGTAATTCCGCTCTCCGGCAGCGTCGCACCTTTTGGAACGGAACGGTAGTTTGCCGTATATGTGCGGTTGCCGGTAACGGTGTCTCCCTCAGTCAGCGTCGGGAACCAGCCTGTAAACTCATACCGGAAGTATTCGTTCTCCGCTTTGGTCGGATCATCGGGAGGAACGATTACATCGCCGTAATGATAGGTCTGTGTTATGGTAGTCGAGCCGCCCGCAAAGGAACCGCTGCCGGCGTCAAAGGTGATGGTGTACTCGTTTTCGACCTGTCTGTACTTCGCGGTAATGGTCATGTCCTGTGTGAATGTCTTCGGGAAAGCTTCCGACCAGCCGTCGAACTCATAATGATAGTTGGAATTGCCCGATGGAGGTATGGGGTCGCTTATGCTTTCCGAAATATTCGTATCCTCTCCGTATTTGCCGGTAAAGGTTTTTGTATTGGTGCCGTCGGAGAACTTTCCGTTTCCGGCGCTGACCGTTACGGTATACATCCTCTCGGCCGGCGTGTAGACCGCCGTATAGGTCATATCCTTTTGAACGGTGACGGTATCGGTCAGGCCGTAGGTATTTCCGTCCTGATCCTTCCAGCCTGTCAGCGTATAGGTGTACTGGTTATCCGCGGCCTTAACAGGGGCGTACGAGGCCAAATTCAGGCGCGTACCACAAGTGACCCGGAGGGAAACGCTTGTGCTTCCGCCGGGGAACGCGGCTCCCTCTCCGGCGTTGAAGGTGGCGGTGAACTCCTGGCCGGAAGCGGCGACCCACACCGCGTTCCAGGTCTGGATGCCCTGCTTGTCTTGAGAGTAGTCCACGTCCCAGTGATGGAATTTGTAGAGTACGCCGTCCTTTTGCACCGGTTGGATCGTGAGGGCGTTGTTGGCGTTCTGGAAGTCCTCCACATACTTCAGATAATCCGGATATGGAATCATACCGGAGTCGGCTGTGGCGCTGCCGTCAGCAAAGGTTCCCATATCCGTTTTGAATATGATCCGGCGCTGCGTGAATTCGACAATAAGATTGTAATAGGTATCCTGTGTAGCCGGGGGCAGCCCGTCATAAGCGTAATCCGCCTCGTCGACGTATCTGTGGCTCCATCCTAAAATCGTACACCCGGGATAGCTCTTTTGGCGCGGGGGCAGAGGAGTCTTGCCGTAATCGAATAAGAAGGATTCACTTTCATACATTACATCGAAATTCTGCCCATAAGCCGTGTACTGCATCCTGGGATAGTTGAACGTAATGTATTCCCGGACAGTGTCATACTCTGCCACGTTGTGGAACATGACGGGCCTTGTTTTCTGATTTTCATTAAATTTTTCGTTGCACTCATCCAGTGTGCCGGTAAATGTATAGACCGGCTGCGTTTTGTCGTAACCTGTAAAGGTCAGGTTACATGCCCAGGCACTATAGATATCTAAGTTTGTCAGCGGCTTGTTGCTCGTTGCTGGGTAGCTGTAATCAATGTACGTGTAATCCCTTCTCATCCAGTCCTTAAACGTGCGTCCCGGACCCGGCGACTGATAGTTTGAGGGAACAGGCGGCGTATCGCCGTTTTCGGCGGCATATACCTCATAGTGCCACTGCCCGTCGTGGAGGTATATATAGGATATCAGCACCTGCTTCTTCGTCATATTCACCACATAGGTAGCATCCTTCCAGATGGCTTCATTCCAGTCGCCTACATAACCGGTTACTTCAGCTTCCTGATATCCGAGCAGACCTTCTATGGGGTTGGACCAGGCAGACAGGTCGATGGCGCCCGGGACAGTACCCGCAAGCACGAGCTTTTCCGTCTCCCCAACCTTCTCCCCGTTCATATTGACCACATAGGTTGCCGTAACGGGGTTCAGGTTGACAGTTTTGGGGTCGATGCCGGGATCGATCCATATGAGCTTGATCTCATTATAGGTGTAGCCCTTTTCCCGGCTGCTGAAGCAGAGGTTGTCTCCGCCGTAATACACCTGCACCTTTGCGTCCAGCCGCTGGGTGCCTTTCGGAACACTCACGCCGTAATATGTTTTCCCGAAATATTGCGGCTGGACCTGGAGGTGATTCTCATCATTCCAATCGATCATCCACGGGTTGGATATTTTGAAATAGAATTTACTGAGCTTGGAATAGTCGCCCTCGACCAACTCTCCGGTGGTGAGGTCGAGCATTTCGCAGTCCAGCAGGCCGCTGTTGCTGATATAGTAGTCGTTCTGGTTGATAATCACTGTTTTGCCGGCGTTCTTGAATCTGTACAGAACATACCGGTTGCCCAGAGTATAGAAAGGAAATTTTTCATCCAGCACGGAAAGCTCCGCCTTTACGCTGAACAGCTCCGACTCGGCAAAGACTTTCAGCTCCAGGTAGATGCCTACTTCCATGTAGACGCCGCCGTTCATGTTGATGTCGGGGGCGCCGCCGGCCTTGACTAGGTGAAGCTGCAAAAAGCCGTAAAGGTCCATATATGCGCCTACTTCTCCCGTAAAGCCGACTCTGCCCAGGGATTCAAGGCCGTAGAAATTGACGCTTACGGTAAGCCTTACGCCGGCCTTGACTCCCAGATAGCCCGCGCAGTACAGGTCGAAGCTTTGCCTGCCGTCGCCTTCAAGCCCGTACCTGTACGTTTCCAGGTCCTGGCTCGTGCCGCCTCTGATGCCTATGCGGCTGGCGGATAAGATGGTGCTTTGGGCCGACAGCCCAACCGCAAGATTCAGCCGGACGACAAAGTCGCCCTTCTCTTTAAACTGCAAAACGGGCGCCGGCATCTTGACATCCTGCGACTGCTCGAAAATATTGACCTCCACAAGGTCTATGTAGTCGCCCTTCGAGCCCAAAACCTCCCTGATGATTTCGGGGACATCGGAATTGTCCTTCGTAAAGCCGTCGATAAGCTTCTGGATTTCAGCGGTGATATCTAAGTACTCCTCGTCTACGTCCACTGTCTTGACAAGGACGTTGAATTCCACATCCGTCTGCGAGTAAGCGTCGATCCAGGCATCAAAATAGATCCCCTGTTTGGCATTCAGGCCGGTCTTCGCTCCCGTCGAAAGAGTAATGAACTCCTTGAAGGTAAAGTCGGCCTTCACCTGGACTTTCTTGATTGTCGCATTGTAGTTGAATTTTATGGTCAGCACGACCCAATTGTTGTCGACCGCGCCGGGGAAATTGGTATTTCTGGCCGTGCCGATTGATGCGGTGACGGTTAATCCGGAAACCAGGGCATTGGCGGTAATGGAAAGCTTATCATTGTTTTCTGTGGGCTCGGCAAATGGCGAGGAGGAACCGGACATGAGTGTCGCCGCCGAACTGGTCACGTCCGCCGACGAAAGCATAGCCGCCAGCGTCTGGCTGTCATTGAGCGCAAGCGCCAGAAGCCTGGTGAATCTCAGCGTGCCCTCGCTGTTTTTCACGTCCCGCTCAAGCTTCTTTAAATCAATGGAGCTGGCTATGTTCTCCGGATCTACGCTTTGCTGCAAATAAACGTCAAGCTGCTTATAAATGTCCTCCACGCTGCTGGCTTCGGTAAACAGCATGACGCGCTGCGGGTCTGTTGAATCCGTGTTTACAATGCTCAGCACATTGCGGATCTTGGAGTTTTCGTTGAGAATTCCCTGGCCGTTTGAATCAAGCTCGTCAGTTAAGCATATAGTTGTTCCGGCCGCGATCCCTTTGTCGTCGGCCAGAGCCTTCGGCAGACTGTAGACGCCGTCGTCAATAACGTTGACCTGGTCCCAGAGAAGATAGACTATGCCATCCACGAATTGAACGTCATAGGTTTCGGGCTTTTTAATGCTGAAGGCCATGGTGCGGACTTCTTCTTTTTCATTGTTGAAGCTTAAGCTTTCGTCTTTCAGGGAAAGCTCGTAGGTGTCGCCGGGAGTGTAAGTGTAGGGCGCCTTGGGTGAAACGGCATAAACGTTTCCGCCCTGACTCATTACGGTAACGTCAGGGATTTCATCTCCGTTAACCTTATCTTTAATTGTTATGTACTTATCCAGATTGCCGTTGTCGATGGTTTCCGGAGACAAAATTTCGAATGTTATATCATCTTCGCAGTCCGGCAGAAACTTGACCGAATCGACGTATTCCTTATAGTTATAGTCCTTGTCGGCATAAGATGCGTAAAGAGTCATGCTCTTCGTGATGGGGGCATCGGAATAGAAGGGTTGGGTCAGACTGCTGTCGGTACACCAGCCCGTGAAGGTGTAGTCGTCCTTGAGGGGGATTGACACATCCGGAAGCTTGCCTCCCCGGGGCACAGAAACGGGAGCTATTGCGGTGCCGCCGTTGGTTTCAAAGGAGACTGTCAGAGAATCATCCGAGCCTGAGCCTGAGCCCGAGCCGGAGGAAGAGCCGGTGGCAGGCATGGCAGGCTGTTCATCGGCAGGGCTGTTGACCACATTATCCGAAAACCTGTGCAGCATCGCCGCAAGCTCCGCGCGTGTGGCGTTTCCCTGCGGGTCAAAGAGCATGCCGTTATCCCCCGGTTTGCCTGTGATGACGCCGGTCATGCTGCACCACATGGCGCCTTCCAAAGCCCAATACGGGATTTTGTCCTTGTCGGCAAAGTCAGAGCCGCCTATTGCTTCGCCGGCGGGTCCCTTTCCGATCAGCCGCGCATATCTAAGAAGAAACACCGCCGCCTGTTCGCGTGTGACTTTATCGTCCGGCGCAAAACGGTTGCCGCCCACGCCGCCGGTTATACCGTTCGCCGCCGCCCACGCTACAGCTCTGCCGTACCACGAGTCTTCCGGCACATCGGTGAAAGCGTTGGGCAGACCGGAGGCATCCGGGCTTCCCGCCAGACGATACAGGACCGTGACCAGCATAGCCCGGGACATGGGCATATCGGGACTGAACAGCGGCGATTCCGTTCCGGTACCGGTCATCAGGCCGCTGGTGTAAACGAAGCCCACATCATCAAAGAACCAGTCGCCGGGCTTCACGTCCCCAAACAGGTTGTCAAACTCAATTGTGCCGCCGTTTGCATTGGTGGAAGACTGCCCGGCCGGATTGCCGGCAGTACCGCCTGCAGTCGCAGCGGAAAGCTGTGCGGGTACGGCTGAACCGCTGCCCGCCAACACATTCACCGGCAGCATGGTGATTGCAAGCATAACGCACAGCAGCAGGCTAAAGACACGTTTTTGCGCCGTCTTCATATTCTCATGACCACCTTGTATTGGACTATGATAAAACAATCATCCTTTGTTTCCATATCATTCTCTTTGCTCCTCACCTGATTTAGGTTTGCGCCGCCGAGCGTCGCACATGCAGACGCCGATAGGATCGCAGGGCGTCTGCTCCCGGTAAAACCAGCCGCAGCCGCCGCAGTCGCTGGGGGGCGGTTCCCCTGGAACGCCGGGCTTGCAATTGGAGCAGCTCTCCTGCTCCGCCGTGGCAAAGGGGCGGCCCTCGCCGGTATACTCCGGGTGTTCCTCAAAGTCGGGGTAGGCCGGGTAGCTCTCGTCAAGCTGCTCGTCGTACTCAAGGTAAACGGGAAAGTCCCGGCCTCCCGTCCGGTACACCTTATACGGTTCCTTTTGCTCAGGGCGCATTCTTTCACGCTCCTTTCCGGGACGGGGATATAAAAAAAACCCCTATGACAGCTTTTCGTTACTATCATAGGGGAAAATCCATTTTTTAGGGAGTGACTTTTCACCCTCAAAAAGTCACGTTTTTTTACTCACATAATGCATTTTGCAAGCTCCTCCCGGCCGGATAAATATAGCTTTTCGTAAATCTCCAGCATGATGTTCTTGAGCCTGCCCACGGAAATGCAGTGCTGCCTGGCAATTTCGGCGTAAGGGACGCGCTGCGCCACAAGCAGGGCGAGGTGATATTCCCGCAGGGTCAGCATAAGCGTGATGTTATCCTTCGTGAATTGGTTGTGAAAAGCGATCCAGTTTTTCCAGGTGCGCTCCCATTGCCCAAGAACCGCGTCACGGCAGGCGGGAAACTCCCGTTCCAGACACTGCTCGATCAGACCTCCCAGCGCGGTAACGACCTCCGCAAAGGGCGTGATAAAGCCGTGGGGCAGGGCGAGGCGCATGGCTTCCAGCAGCCAGCGCCGGGCCTCGTCGTCGCGTCCGAGACAATGGCAGGCGACGGCGCAGGTCACCCGCAGATAAATATCGGTTGTCGTGAATCCCTGCGGCTGTGCGGACAGGGTCAGGGCGGTCTGCGCCACGGCCAGCATGGCGTCATACTTATTTAAACAGTGAAAATACTTCGCGCGCAAATAGAGGGCATTCGGCTTCGCCTGTGGAGCGAGGGCGCTGAAATCCCCTTCCTTCAGCCAGTCTGGGGCCATGTTCGGTGCAATGATGCTCACAGCGGCGGTGGCAAGAGCCTGCTCCGCGAAAGCCGCCGCACCGCTGCCCTTGTGGACTTCCGCGCATTTTTTAAGATAAGCGTCGATCTCCGTGTATGCGCGGTAATCCCCCAGGCTGATGGCCGCCGCAATCGTTACCGGGCAGGCGCGAAGCCGCGCCGCGTCGTCCCCGCCAGTCCGTTGATAACAGCGCATCGTCCGCGCAAAATCGCCCCGCAGATAAGAAAGCTCCGCCTCGTATTGAAGCGACAGCCTTTCCCCGCGCACCGCGTCCAAAATGGCGTCAGGGTTATGTTTGGGCATCGGAACGGTGGTGGCCTCCAGAAGGCGGGCAAGCTCGTCCGAAAGCGAGTGCCGGGGAGCCGGCTGCTCACGGCGCCGTTTGTCGGCAGGCCGCCCGGCGTACTCCGGTATCAGCCACAGATTGCCCCTTTTGACAGCGCCCTCGATTTTGTTTTCTGCGCAATACAGGGTTACAATCCGGGTGCCCAGCCCCCATTTCTCCGCGGCCTCCTTCACGGTCAAATAAAGCATAACGCCCATCTCCTTCATCCCGTAATTATACAATCAATATACTACTTTTATTTGCATATTGCAAATAAAAGAAATATACAAGAGTCAATCTAAAATTGAAAATAGCGGATTAAAAAGACAGGAAGCGCCAAACGATGCAACGCCTGTCTTTTTAATCGGGTCTGCCTAGTTCATGAAGAGTGATTTGCATCCTTGCAACCTTCCCGAAGCTTTGCGGAGCGAAGTGTAACCAAGTGGGCTAACTTTGCGGCATGGCGGGGTTAGGGATCGGCGGAAAGTATACCATGTTGGCTAACTTTCACGCAGTTTGCGGCAGGCGGAACTTGCACCAACATGGCTCACCTTTGGCGCTTTCAAAATTTGAATAAATGAGACTTAAACCAAGATGGCTCAACTTCCGCAAAGTCATGGAAGTATGAGCAAAAACAACAAAAATCCATTCTGCAAATCAGCTAAGGGATACCGAGCGGCAATCGCCCGTTTCTGCCGCCTGTGTGCCCTTGTGTCGCATTTTGGTGATGGGTATGGCATCGTAACACCTGCGGACATGATACCGCCCATGTCGAGGCTTTGTGAAGGGGCTAAAAAAAGGGTGAAGCCGATTTTTAGACAGAGGTATTATAGCGCTGATTCGGAGGTGAACCATACTGCCGAAAATGAAGCAGGTTAAAGGAGCGGGGTCGCAGAGCGCCCCCACTCCGGCGAACATCGCCCCGCAATGCGGGTCGGAGGGCATTTTTCATCGGGGTCAGAAATTGCCCCTTGGGGTCGGCTTCGGAGTCGTGCAACGAAAAAATGCCGCATTTACCGCAGAAAAAGGAAGTCCAAAGCGGGGTCACAGCCGGAGTTGTATGTTTTTCTCCTGTTATTGCCTGTTGAGAATGCGACACATTTATAGACGAAAATTCAAAATATTATCAAGAAAGGAATAATGAAGTCATGAAGCCACAGCAGAATTGTATAACCGCTTACGTCTTTCCGAAATACATTTTTCTGCTCCCGGATGGACATCCAAGCAGGCCAAAAATCGAGGAACTGTTTAAAAATAAGGGCATACGGAAGCATCGGTTATGGGGAAGAAAAACCAAAAAGGAATTTCAGCACTACATCGAAACCGGCATCTGGGGCAGCTATGAAACGGCGGGAATCAGGGACAAAATTTTCAACGGGAAACCGATTCCGCTGTTCGAGGATACGGAATTAAAGGAGCAGACCGACAGCATCTGCCTTGAACGGAACATGATTGTTAGCGGGAAAAAGTTCGCCGTACGCTCGGTGTTCCCCAGGGCAGCCGCAGCATTACCCACAGAAAAGCTCCTCTCCTTGATCGATAAGGAACAGGAAAAATGAGCGAAATTCTTTCTCAAAATTCAGTAGACTTCCGGCAAACTCTTCGGTATGCTTGGGATTGCGGAGCAATCCGCAGTCCCAACATTCCGTATCGGTTTGCCAAACGAAAAGGAGGTATTTATGAAACAGGCAAACCAAAAATACACTATTTTATATGCCAGGCTCAGCCAGGAGGACGACCGGGAAGGAGAATCAAACAGCATTCAGAATCAAAGGCTGATGCTGGAGAAATACGCTGCCGATAACGGCTTTGAAAACATTCTCTTCCTTTCTGACGATGGCTGCAGCGGCACAAACTTCAACCGCCCTGCGTGGAAACAGCTGATGAAGATGGTGGAAAATGATCAAGTGGCGACGATTATCGTCAAGGACATGTCCCGTCTCGGCAGAGATTATTTGCTGGTCGGGCAGTACACCGAGATGATATTCCCCAGTTACGGAGTCCGTTTCATCGCCGTCAACAACAATGTGGACAGTCTCTACGGCGGCGATAACGATTTCACCCCTTTTGTGAACCTGTTCAACGATTTCTATGCCAAGGACACCAGCCGGAAAATCCGGGCGGTCAAGAAAGCGCAGGCCGAACGGGGCGAACGTGTGGCGACCAGAGCGCCCTATGGCTACAAGAAGGATGAGAACAATCCCAAAAGTAGAATCGTTCCCGATGAGGATGCCGCACCGGTTGTTCAGAGGATATTCAGCCTCTGCGTCGGAGGGAAGGGCCCTACTCAGATTGCCAAGCAGCTAAAAAGTGAGCAGGTGTTCACACCCGGTTATTATTACTACAGCAAGACCGGCGTCCTTCTGACCAACGTTGATGTAACCAGACCTTATGACTGGAACAGCAGATCTGTCGCCGACATTTTAGAGGATGAAGTCTATCTCGGGCACACTATCAGCCTAAAGTACACCACGGTATCCTACAAGAATAAGAAACGGATCAAGCGTCCCGAATCCGATCAGCTTCGGTTTGAAAACACTCACGAACCGCTGGTGACGAAGGAAACATGGGATATCGTTCAGGATATCCGAAAGCGAAAAAGGCGCAGGGCAAACATGGCTGAGCAGGATATGTTCTCAGGGCTGGTTCGCTGCATCGATTGCGGAGAAAAGATGATTCTCCATCGGGCGCACACCATGGCCGCTGTGAAAAACAATTTTATGTGTTCCACCTATAGGAAACGCGGCAAGGAAAAGTGTAGCGCACACTATCTTCGGGAAGTCCATCTGGCGGCGATCGTTCTCGATGATTTACTGAGAGTAACCCACTTCGCACGGCAGCAGGAGGCGTTATTCATCCAGTACATCAATCGAAAAAATAATGCCGAAACCCGACGTGAGATTGAAAGGCTCCAAAGAGAACTGGAATTAATGCGACGGAGGGACACGGAACTCAGCACCTTGTTCAAACGGCTATATGAGGACAATGTGCTTGGAAGAGTGACAAATGAGCAGTTCAGGATGCTGTCTTGTGACTACAACGCAGAGCAAAAAAGCCTGAAGGAGCGAATCCCTCAAACTGCGGAACGGATCGAAGAACTGCAAGCATCCATCTCCAATGTCACTCGATTTATCGATAAGGCGAAACGGTACACCGAGATAAACGAGCTAAATGGAGAGCTGCTCAATATCTTTATCGAGAAGATTGAGGTCGGTGAGCGAGCAGAGCGGTACTCCAGAACAGCGGAGCAGCAAATCATTATTCACTACCGTGACATCGGCGTCGTCGGCGCATTTGCTGAAGAAGCCGAGAAAATAGCCGAGCAGCGGCAAAGGCAGACAGCCTAATTTACTGTCTGCCTCACCCAATATCCATGGTTCATAAAATGTCCCTGTGGAAAGCCGCCTAAACCGCGGCTGTTTTTCTTTTCTTTATCACCGGCCATAAACTCGTTAACTTAAACTGTTTAAATGATTTTCTGTTTATTTCATAAACCTGTTGTACAGCTCTCTTTTGGAGATACCAATCTCTTTGGCTATTTTTTTTACAGCATCCTTTTTATTTACGCCTTTCCCAGCAAGGATTTCCATTTCTCTTTCTACTTGTTCCCAGGAAGGCGGCACCGCCAGTCCGGGCGGCCTGCCGGCAACAACCAGGGTAATCTCCCCTTTTGTTCCTGTTTTATCGTAATAGGCCAGCACTTCGCTGAGCGTCCCTCTGTGGTATTCCTCGTATCGCTTGGTGAGCTCCCGGGCCACGCAGCACTGCCTGTCCCCACACGCTTCCAGTATGTCCTGCAAAGTCCTGACCAGCCGGCGGGGGCTTTCAAAAAAAACCATGGTCCTGCGTTCTTCCCTCATGCCCTCCAGGGTTGTTTTTCTCGCCTTTTTATCCCGTGGAAAAAATCCGCCGAAAACGAAGGAAGCCGTTTCCAGCCCGGAGGCCACCAGCCCCGTCAGCAGGGCCGACGGTCCGGGAATAACAGATACCGGTATCCCCAGCCTGATGCACTCCCGGACCAGATCGTTTCCCGGATCGGATATGCCGGGCATTCCCGCATCGGAGACAAGCGCAACAGATTTGCCTTCGGACAGCGCATTAATGAGAACGGGACCTTTTTCTTGTTTATTGTGTTCAAAATAGCTGGTAACCGGCTTTTGTATAGAAAAATGAGATAAGAGCTTCCGGGTTTGCCTCGTGTCCTCGGCGGCAATTAAATCGACTTTGTTTAATGTATCCAGGGCGCGCAGGGTGATGTCGTTCATATTGCCGATTGGCGTTCCCACCAGGTACAGCATACCGCGCCCTTCATTTTCCACCCTCATTTTCCCCCTTTCCGTACCATTCTAATATTTCCCCGGAATATTTACCCGGCCGGTCATAAACAAGGAGCGGAGGCAACACTTTTAAATCCGGGGAAGCGTTTTTTCGCGCTTCCAATAAAAAGTGCTTGGCGTTCCTATTCTTGTATGCGTGTATGAAACGCATTTTTCGCGGTTCAAATCCATATTGCCGCAGCAGGTCAATGACCCCGACCAAACGCTCAACCCTGTGTATCAAGGCAAAGCGGCCTTGGTGGTTTAAAAGTTTGCCGGCACTGGCCACCACGTCCTCCAGTACGCAGCTGATTTCATGCCTGGCCAAGGCCTTGGCCGGCAAACTGCTGGCCCTCCCTTTCTCCACAGAATAGTGCGGTGGGTTGGCCGTAACCAGGGTAAAACATCCCCCGCCCAGCACTTTATGAATATCACGGATATCGCCCCGGAGTATGGCGATCCTTTCTTCCAGGCCGTTAAGTTTAACAGACCTCCTGGCCATTTCCACCAGTTCTTCCTGAATTTCAACGCCCCAAATATTGAGTTTTTCTGCCCTGGTGTTCAGGATTAAGGGAATTACCCCGTTTCCCGTCCCCAGGTCAACAATTCTGTCCCCGTTTTTCACGGTAGCAAAATGGGCCAGCAGAACAGAATCAAGGGTGACCCGAAATCCTTCGCTCTTTTGGATTATTTTGAGACCGTTTATCAACAGGTCGTCCAGGGTTTCCCCCGATTGGGTTGCCACCATTTGTACCTCTGTACCTCCGGCTTCCGGTTCAATTTCATAAAGATTAAAACTTGCGCAGGAAACTCATACAGAACAAGCAGTCGCCCAGCCGGGCCTGACCAAAATGAAGGTGGCAGATATGAAAGCCTTCTTTATACAGCCTTGCCAGGTTGTCATAACCTTCTCCCTGCATTTTCCTGACGTTTCGTTCAACCTCTGCCTTGTCCTCATCTGTATAACTGCACAGTTCTCGCCGCAGGCGCTCGTTTTCTTCCTCCAGGGTGCAGGCCATCATTTTTAGTTCCACAATTTCTTCCTTTATAAGTTGCAACTGTTCTTCCAGCATTGCCAGACGTTCCGTTATCTTCACGGGATACTGCCTCCCCCTTAAACAACCTCAATGTTTTTGTGCCTAAAGTTTTTCTTGACCGCCCTTGTCCTCTTCATCAACCAGCTTATCCAGGCACTCTTCCAAGGGAAGATCTTCCGGCGCAAGCGGTATATCTGGAATTTTGGCACATTTCTTTGAGCATTCATACCCGTTGCTTTCATATTTCAAACAGCACATCAGGCGCCCGCAGATACCGGATATTTTTGTGGGATTAAGAGAAAGATTCTGGTCTTTGGCCATGCGAATGGATACGGGCTCGAAATCACCCAGGAACGAAACACAGCAAAGCATCCGCCCGCAGCAGCCTATACCGCCAAGCATTTTGGCTTCATCACGAACTCCGATTTGCCTGAGTTCGATCCGCGTGCGAAAAACCGATGCCAGGTCCTTTACAAGTTCTCGAAAGTCCACCCTTCCTTCCGCCGTAAAATAGAAGATCACTTTGCTGCCGTCAAAAGTGTATTCCACATCAACCAGCTTCATGGGAAGCTGGTGATCTTTAATTTTTTTCAGGCAGATTCCCCTGGCTTCTTCCTCCTTTTTCCGGTTCACTTTCATTTGTACGGCATCTTCAGGCGTCGCAACGCGGATCACTTTCTTGAGAGGTAAGACCACTTCCTCTTCCGGGATCTCTCGCGTTTCGAGCACAACTTTTCCGTATTCCAAACCCCGCACTGTCTCCACGATAACATTCGAATCCCGCGGGATTTTCAGATTCCCCGGATCAAAATAGTATATTTTTCCAGCCGTCTTAAACCTCACCCCTACTACTTTCACCATTGGGGCACACCCTCTTTTCTTTTTGTTTTCTCTCTTTCAATGTTTCGCAGGTTAAAAAACAGGATTTCCAAAACAAGGCGGGTGTTGGCATTACTGCTCAAGCGGGAACCCGCCTTGTCGAGTTCTTCCAGAGCCCGGTAACACGACTTGAGCGAGCAGTTCCCGGCCGCAATAAGATCAAGCGTGCCGGCTGCTTCACCCGTTACCCGCTTTACGATGGTGTCGCGGTAATACAGGGCGATGAACTCCAGGACCAGCTCCATCAGTTCTCGATCTTTTTCCAGCTTCTCCGCCCAGGAACATGCTTCCTGGTAACCCCCGCTTCTCATATCTTCAAAAAGCTCGGCCATGATCCCCATGAATTCCTGTCTGTTAAGTTTTTGAGCAATTTCAAAAGCTTTTCCTGCCGAGCCGCGCGATAAGCCCGGCGGAATTACGGTTTTTATTCCCCTCTCAGCCAACAATTCGTGAATCAAACCGTCATCCAGCGGTCCGAAAGGAACCGCCTGGCTCCTGGAAAGGATGGTCAGGGGCAGTTTGCCGGCATCTTCCGCCAGGAGAATAAAAACCGTCCGCTCAGGCGGGTCCTCCAGTATTTTCAGGAGGCAGTTGGCAGCTTCGGTGGTCAAAAGGTGGACATCATCGATCATTATAACCTTAAATTTTCCTTCGTAACACTTAAAATATGCCTTTTCCTGCATAGTGCGGATCTGGGCGATCTTCAGCGAGGCTCCGTCGGGAAGGATTCTCAATATATCAGGATGACTGCCTGCCTTTATTTTCCGGCAAGCCGCGCAGTTTTCACACGGGTTTTCCCCGCTGGGGGTTTCACAGTTCAAGGCCTGGGCAAAAAGTGACGCCGCCAGGTTTTTCCCAACACCGCCAGGTCCTTGGAACAGGTAAGCGTGGGATACACGTTTTGATTTTAATGCCGCTTGGAGTATGCTCACCGCCCTGGCCTGGCCTTTCAGTCGTTCAAATCCCATTTTCTTTTCTCCGTTTCTAATGAGGTTTCTAAAATAATTAAATGATCAGGAATAAAGATCAACCAGCAGCCCGCGGATCTGGTCCAGTTTTGACAATAAGGCCACCTGGTTTTTTTGCTGCCTCAGCACCAAGGAGGAAAGTTCCTCAAGTTCGGATTCTACTTTTTTAATAATCTGAAGGACCTTTGTTTTTCCCTGCCTCGTCCGTGCCGTCTCTTCCTTCAACTGGTAAAGCTGCCCCTGGGTTTGCCGGAGAAAATCCTTTAAGGTGTCCTTGTAGTTCTTAAGTTCGTATACGGAAAAACTGTTAGCCAGGCGGCGACCGGTTTCATCGAGCTTTTTCAAAAGCTGCTCAATGTCGCCCGGCAGTTTTTCCCGGTGATATTTTTCCAGTTCATCAGGAAAATCCTTTGTCACGGGCGCCGCCGTTTTCACTTTTACGTCAGCCGGTTTCGCTGTTTTAGTGTTTTTGGCTCGCGGCCTGTTTTGTATGCGCATGGTTCGGTCACCCGCTTAAAACTTTACACTTTTTTCCACATCGACAACAAAAACCGCAGCGCCGCCCACCATAACTTCCACCGGATAGGAAAGAAAAGGCTCCGCTGGCCCAGGTAAAGGCGGGATCGGTGTAATAAACTGCTTGCGGGATTGGCAGATATTGCCAATAACCTGTATGACATCATCCACCTGCTGCTGCTCCACCCCAATCAGCAGGGTAGTGTTGCCCTTCTTGAGAAAACCGCCTGTGCTGGCTAGCTTTGTAACCCTGTATTCTTTTTTCATCAATTCCTCCAGCAGGGTATGAGCATCCTTATTGTCAGAAACAACGCAGATAATGAGTTTCATTACCAGCCCCCCTTGTATAAAGAATTAATAATGCCGTTATATTCTTTACTTTATTCTTCCAACAGAACCGAGAGCTTTTTGTCAGGTGAAAGGCCCTGGATGAGGAGACGGCATCCTTGCGCCCACTCTAAATAATCAAGGTGCCGTTTTCGGATGATCTCCCCCGGCCACACAACCGGTATTCCTGGAGGGGAAATAGTTAAGGACTTCCCCGCTGTTCGTCCCTCCGCCTCTCTGAAACCGATCTCTTCCTTAGGCCGGCTGAACACCTGGCGCGGAGCCATGATAATTTCTCTTTTTTCCCCTTCGAAACCAGCCCCGCTTTTTATGGAACGCAAGGGACTTCTTTTTCTACAGCGTCTTAGCCTGTCCAGGACGTGGACTGTCCTGTCAATGTCATGCCGGCTGTGGCCAGTATTGATAAGGAAAAGGACAAAGTAATAGCTGCTTTGCTCTACTTCTATCCCTTTTTTCCTCAACAGCGAAGCCAGTTCCCAGCCGGTCAGCCCCAGTTCGGCTGCAGAAACAATCAATCGCATCGGGTCGCAAAACCAGCCTTCTTCCCTGTTCGCCTCGTATACACGATAACCCTGCAAGCCGTGAACGGCATGACGCATCCTTTCCGTTAGTTCCACCGCCTTCGCGATCAGGGCTTCGCCGCTTGCGCTCATTTGACCCTGAACGGCGTCAAGCGAGGCCAGCAGCAAATACGACGGGCTGGTCGTTTGTAAAATATCCAGCGCTCCCTGGACAGAATCGACCCATTTTTTATCGTTCACGTGGAGCATGCTGGCTTGAGTCAATGCGGCCAGCGTTTTGTGAGTGCTGTGCACAACAATATCCGGTTTGTTTTTTTGGGCGGAAAAAGCCGCTTCCTTGAAAAAATACAAATGTGCGCCGTGGGCCTCGTCAACGATCAAGGGAAGCCGCCTGTTTCGAACAACCCGTGACAGCTTGTAAATGTCCCCGCCAATTCCCTGGTAACTGGGATGAGTAAGAATAACCGCCTCGCAGTGCTTATGCTCTTCAAGCAATTCCATGAGTTTATCTGCCCTGAGACCGAGTGGAATTCCCCATTCGGGATCTATTTCCACAGGAGCCGGTACCGGTATGCCGCCGCTTAAAACAAGGCCATTTATTACCGAAACATGGGAGTTCCCGGGAACGATTATTTTTCCCCCGGGTTTGTTAACAGCGAGCAGCGCTGCATGAAGGCCAACAGTTGAGCCGTTAATCAAAAAAAAGGTTTTTTCGGCGCCAAATAAGCGGGCCGCCAGCTCCTGCGATTCTTTTAAACATCCGGTGGGGTTTTTGAGACTATCCAGCCCCGGTATTTCAGTCAAATCCATCTTCAAGGCACTTTTTTGCACCAGGCGGCGGTAAACGCGGTCACAGCCGTTTCCCTGACGATGCCCAGGTGTATGAAAACCGGT
The DNA here is from genome assembly GCA_024655825.1 of Peptococcaceae bacterium. Lineage (NCBI taxonomy): Bacteria > Bacillati > Bacillota > Clostridia > Eubacteriales > Peptococcaceae > Peptococcaceae bacterium. The sequence goes on from JANLFJ010000017.1 coordinate 64,171, forward strand.
GTTTTCTTTTTGAATGTACCCGGATAACGCTTTTATTAAAGGCATCTTTTTTATTTTTTTCATAATTCAATCCTTTTTATCTAGCCGTTGCTTTCATGTTTATCTTACCATATTTTTTTGGTTCCACATTATAAATATGTTACTGGTTCCTTTAATCTACTAATGAAAGCTTAAATCATAATTCAAGCACAGGGAAAACTAAGATTAAAATCAAGCTGGGGAATGCTAAAATGGCTAAAATCAAATATCAATTCAATATCAATTCTCTTTCCAAGAAATATAAATGCGATGTTAACAAGCTTATACGTTACTGGAAAAATGAGAAAAATGATTTTGAAATTTCACGTTGCCTTGGAATTGACATGTTGAAAATTATTCAAATAAGGCAGGAAATAGCCTGGCTTTGTGAAAAAGAAAGGCAAAAGCAAATTAAAAAACCCCGGTAAATCCTACCGGGGTTTATCATCCTTAAAAAGGATATTGCGTAATTTGGCGATCGAGAGCATGTACTCCTCTCTTTTTTCAGGTTTGCTGCATACCAGTTCCTTCTCGCATTTTTCGCAAATAAATATTCCTCTAAGAAAAAAACCGCTGCGGATTCCTTCTTCCGGCACTTTATTGCAGAAGAAACATACAGGCAACACTTTGCGCTCCGCGTATTCATCCTTTTGGTTTTTTATTTCGTCTCCCCAGGTCCGAAAACTCATTTTCGAGCCCCCGTTTTTAATCAAAACTCTCGTTATAGAGTATTCTTTTCTTCCTGTCCTGGTTCTAAACATTTTTTCCGTTAAATATTTGCCACAAAAAAAAGACCTGTTGATCAGGTCTTTTTCCCTGGCGGCGACATACTCTCCCAGGCCACCAGGGCCAAGTACCATCTGCGCTGAA
>JANLFJ010000018.1 GCA_024655825.1 Peptococcaceae bacterium
GATGCCAACACCATAGCGATATGTTTTGTTTGGGGTAACTGTTGTATCTACGGCCTTATGTGGCATATCATCTGCCAAATGCGAAGTAACGATATCATCAATCTGCTTCACCGTTTTGGTGTTTCCTGGGCCAGCCAGGTCCTCTACAAGCCCTTCTGCATAGAGTTGGGCAGCTGCCTGGGCGGCATCCGCTTTTGCCTGAGCTCCTTCAGGAGTTTCGAATACCAATGACTGCTCAATAGTAGCACTAACATTAGCTGCATTTCCTATAAGGGAAACAATATCAACCTGTTTTTCCAGAATCTCAGCCCCGCCGCCAGCTGGGATATATTCAGCCAGAGCACCGGCATTGCCATAACAATACAGAATTTCTCCCAAGTCCGGATCCGTAGCAAAAAGGCCAAGCTCCCGCCAATAAAAGCTGGTCGCCAGCCCCTGATTAGATAAAACCCCTCCAACTACGGCTTTGCCACCTGGTAAGGTTTTAAATTTATTTAGATTGATGCTTTTTACTTCATGAACCAGGGCAGTTAAGTCTGCAATTGCTTGCCCGCCAAGCTCCCCATCACCTACTCCTATGCGGGTAAAATTAAGCTGTATCCCTGTCTGGGCTTTAGCTTGTAATGCCCTGCCCCGATTAGTGAAAAATAAACCACCACCAAAACTCATCTTCTACACCACCTGTTCTATTATGAGATAATCGCCGATTTGAATAGCAAAGCCAGAATAAAACGGAAACTCTGCCGACATTAAAATTACTACCGCTTCCAACCGCGCTACACCTTGTTTTACTTTTTCCACAGCATTGGCGAATCGCTCGGCTTCCTCACCCATTACCGCAAGATTACTTGTTATTACTCTAAAATGTGGATATGTACTGCCATATTCGTACCATGCCTCCATGTAGCCATCTCCGAAATAATCCCGAACCACCTGGTTGACTGCGTATGGTGTACCTAAATACATATGGACCTTATCGCTGTTCTTTATTAGTGCCCGTTTTACCTCAACAGATGCCGATGCATCATACCAATCAATATGCAACTCATAGGCAAGTTCATCCAGTATTTCTTCCGACAGATTATCCACCCTGGCCAGCAGCACGCATTTATCAATCTCATTAGCTACTTGCTGTAATTGTGGGGTTAGAACTGCACATAAGGCCTGGGTAGTTTTATCATTCTGCATAGCCAAGGTTTGCAGTTTTAAAAGATCAATGTCTTTTAAATCCATTTTCATCACCTCATAGCAGTCCACCATAGATTACAGTCACAGTACCGGTAGTGGCAACCTTGTCCTTATCCACTGTAGTATAGACTGGAGATGTTATATCGATCCGACAAGCTTTTGCTGTCAATACCAAATTACGCAAATAGTCAGGATTAATCGCCCGGCCCATCTTCCCATTCTGCCAGGCTTTATACTGTTCTACCGCCCCACCCGTGCCTTCAATAGCATTTTTTATTTGTGTTTCAAGCGTCGAATCATCTTTACTAATGTAGTAGGTGAAAGCGATATCATAAGAGACTTGGGCTGGAGCTTCTACTGTGACATTGTCGGTCATAGGTCTAGTCTTTTCACCATTACAAACAGCTAAAACTTTGTCCAAGATAGCCTGGGACGGCAACTCTCCATCTTTCATTAACACCGATATTTTTACTTTTCCAGCCGGTATCTCGGTATAAAAAGGAGTAGGATCTACTGCCGGGTATGCTGCTTGGAATGCAGCTAGGTTAAATTCTTTAATCGTCTCGGGGAAGGTAACAGCCACATCCTGAATATTTGCATCGGCGCTTTTGGCCCTGGCTATATATCCATCCCTGGGACCGGCCGTAGAAAACTTACTCGGTGCTTCCCGTATTCTCTCACGGTATCCGGACCAAACATTCACGCCGTCATCGTCCGCTTCGATATCAGCTCCTCCGGATGATGTATCAATGTTTACCACACCAGCCACAAAAGGGATTTGATCAACAAGCTGATTTATCTGTCCTGGAACAAACCCATTATGAGCTGCCCCCGCCACAGTAGCTTCGGCTATCACATCTCCGGTTGTAGCTCCGGCAGGAATGACTAAGACCTGTTTGGTGGCAAAGTATAAATTGTTGTCGGGTGTAGCCCTGGTGCCAGCAGGAATAGTGATATGGCTTCCTTGGGCGCTGGACAGATTGAAACGTAGAGTAACCGTGGATTTTTGCGCTGGCAAACGAGGGATATCGGTACGCTCTCCCAGGGCATCTAATACTTTTCCTCGGGCATATCGTAGAAGGTTCTGCCTTCCGGTGTCGTTCAGGCTGTTATACAGAGATACTATCACTTGAGCTAGTTGCTGCAGGAATATTCTCCGTTCATCCCCAGGGTAAAAGGGCTCGCCCAGGGCTTTTTCAAAATCGTTGATTAGACTATTAAGTATCTCTTCAGCATTTCCATTAATAAAAGTGATATCACTCATATTTCAACCACCACCCTGGCTGTTATATTCCCTTCCTGATCAATCCCTACTAGCATTACATTTTTAACCTTAGCCCTTGGCTCAAAAGTGCTCACTACCCTATATACTTCTGCCGTATATAATACAAAAACCTCTTCAAGAGGCTTGTCTAAGATGTCAGGATTGATACCCATTAATCGATTATAGGCTACTTCGTACTGAAAAGTTTTGATTAGATTAGCAACATTCTGCAATATTCTGTTGTTACCCTTGGCATCCCAGGCTAAAGGTGCATTCGAATCAATAATATATTCCATGCCCCCTACCTCCTCATGTTGGTATTAGTTCTTTTGTTTGCTTCCTTTTCATCTGGGGACAACAGTATAGCAGATATCTCATCCTGAACATTAACCTTGCTTTTAATCCCCGGCGACTTTGAACCGCTGCTACCGCCAGCTTCCTTTTTACCAGGCCTGACGTATTCCTCAAACTCAAGAGCAAGGGTAAGGCCTTGGATATGCCCGGAGTTGTCTATTCTGACATTGGAAGGGGTTATGGTTTTAAGCAACCATTTATTTTCTCCTATCGGTTTACCGCCCAAAACAAAGATATCAGGTACGCCTTGAGCCAGAATCTGCTGCCAATTTTCCCATTCTTGCCGGGGATTTATCCCGTTTCTTTCTTCAAGAGATAGGGAAAAGGACATTGTATCCAGCCCCTGCCCTTTGATGTAAGTTGACGGTTTTTTTCCGTCAACCTCCTGGGCATCAGTCTGGAGTAAGGCAGAATGACTAAAATCATTGAAGGTGTAAATTTTAGAAACATCTACCTGGAATATCTTGTTTCTGAATATAGCTATCATATAACTCACCCACTCAATCTGGCCAATATAGCCCCTTCTGTTTTACTCCACATGCCGACAACAACGACATCCCCCACAGCCAGCAATTCGCTTATATGCTCGCTGATGGGTAGCAGCATAGTAACCAAGTTGTCATTATCCGGAATAGTAACCCGGGCTTTTCCTTCTTTTAGCTCTGAAACTATTCCTCGTAATATCATTAGTACCCCTCCAGTGGGCGTCTAAGTTTTAGTGTAGTTTTCTCTGCCATAAGATCATGCAGGATTTCCTCGCAGAAGTATTTGCCATCAGCCATACCCATGTCTTTTATTTCAACCATATTCCCAGCTGCAATTCCCGGTTCAAATTTAATCCTGCATCGGCCACCGGCATAGCTTTTATTTAGGTTTCTCAAGATACCGGCAGAGAATCGTTTTGCTTCCCCGATTGAATCAATATATAGTTCACCATTTATTTTTTTTACCGGACCAAATACAGGATCCTGAGTATCAGCCTTAATAGTTCCGTAACTTATCTGACAGGCAGAAAATACCCTGGTGGAATGATTCCAAAAGCAGTAATCATCATCAAAGTCCGAGCGATATAGTGTTTTGACAGGCGCTTCCTTTTCCATGGCACGTTCATCAAACACTACCAAGCTCTTATTAGTAACCTTAAGGGAATAACCTTCCAGTCTGCACCTTTCTGACAGAAACTCAATATCAGTTTGGTTTATCTGTTCTACACGCCTATATAAGTGGTTTTCAATTCCATAAGTCTTAATGGTTAGTCCATACCGTCCAGCCACTTCCTGGATAAGTTCCATTAAACATATACCCTCCCAGGACCGGGAATAAGTTGTCTTGGCCTGTTGAGGTACAGACAAGGCCTGCAGTATAAAATAGCCAGAAATAATCTCCCAAGAGTCAATGTACATTTCACCCGAGGAAAAACCCATCTTACTTAGTTCAATTCTCTGATTTTTCTCTGGCTTCCACTTACTCCACAGGCCCTGCGTATCGTTAAACCGTATAAATAGACTATCCGCCCGGCCACCGGCAGCATCGACAATAATTGCTTTATTTATTTCTACATCTTTGGTAATGTCTGTGCCTTCATAAAGTAACCGCATTGATTTCACCTCTTCCAAGGTGGTAAAGTATCAGGTGCTGCATCATCGACGATTGGTATTTTCAGTTCTATACCGGCCGGGAAAACGATAATGTCGGCATATTGCGGATTAGCCTGGATAAGCAGGGAGGCCTTCATCTCATCATTATAAGCATCCAAAGCCAGGATGTCCCAAGTGTCGCCGGCCATGGTTTTATAAACAAAATAATCAGTAGCCATAAGACACCCTCTCCTTCCCGGCAAAATATCTTTCCATGATGGCTATGATTCTTTCTTCCATCTCTTCTCCGGCTTGGGCTGCTGCTTGCTTAATTACTCCCGGATCTCCGCCTGGTGCATGGATGGTAATCGGCATATCTATCTTAATTTGAGGCCCCACGCCTACTCCTAACATCTGAGCAGTTTTGGACAACAACCCGATACTCCGCTGATCGCCAGGTTTAATAGGTATGGCCATTTCCGGGCCAGCTTCGCCGAAAATAGAAGGCTTTATTGCAAGGCCACCCTGGGCAAATCCTTCTAACGCAGGGGTATTTTGATTTCCGCCACTTATTAATCCTTTTACCTTCGAAGTAACTTTTCCTATACCATCCAAAACGGGGCCCAGGAACCCTACCAGCTTTTCGATGATGGGAACAACAATTTCGATTGCTTTACTCAGTACAGTACCGATAATATAAGCAACATCACCAATAATAGGTGCTACTTTTTGTATCAATGGAATAAGTGTTTGAACTAAACTTACAACAGGTTTTGCCTTCTCTATTATGATAGCTAAGGCATTGCTTACTTTTTCCCCTGCTTGTGAGCCATCTATCCGTGAAATTACATTGTTGACTAAAGACAGACCCTTAGCGACAACCGGAATAACTCCCTGCATTATCTGCGATGATAATTGTTTATAGTTCTCTCTCAATAGCTTTTGTTGGTTAGCAAAACTGTCTTGAGTCCGCTGGAAGTCGCCCTGGGCATCCTTAGTAACTTCCATCAAGTATGCATAGCGCAGCATAGTTTGCGACGCCTGGTCCATGGAATTATATGCTATGGTGATCCCTTTCGAAAGAGCAAAAGCTTCAAGGTTTGCCACGCTCATATTTATCCCAAGCTGCTTAAGTGGCTCTGTCTCGCCAGATATGCCGGATCTAATCTTTTCAAAAGCTTCTTCCGGATCCAGGTTATAAAATGAAGCCATGTCTCCGGCCAGGCCCACCATGTCGGTAGATAGTTTCAGGACGCTCTCATCTGCAAGTCCGGACGATTTCAACATAGCTCCCAGGGTACCAGTATATCTTTTTGCTTCGAGTTCAGACAAACCATAAGCCTTCAAGGCTTCCTTTGACCATTTATTAATCTGACCCGCATCCTTGCCGAAAGTAACATCTACCACGTTTTGGACTTCCTGGAGATCTGAGGCTAGTTGTAGAACTTGCTTTCCGGCATTAAATAAAGCCCCGGCTACTTTAGATACAACCTGGGCTCCTAATACACCTTTGAAAACCCCACCGGCAATGCTGCCGGTTTTTTTCATTGTGTCTTTCAATTTATTAGTCTGGCCAGTAGCTTTAAGGAGAGCGCTTTGAAGGGATGGATCGACCTTGCCAGCCAAGGTAATTAAAGCTTTTATTTCCTTTTGTGATGCCATACCTCTTCATCGCCTCCTTCTGCATTTTATCGGCCATATCAAGTAAGTCCAGATATAAGTCTATAAACTCATGAACAGTCATCCTCATGTAAAAATGGATTGGAGTCCGAGTAAATATACAGGCATCTAAAGCTGCTTTTCTGAATTGCTTGCCTCGCCAGCCGGCGAATCCTCGGCGTCCAATCCTAATAAAAAATTTTTTGCCAACTCTCGAGCTTTAAGTGCATCTCGGCCAGTTAACCTTAGATAGTCCGAAACATCAGTTCCTTTATTTGCTTTGGCGGCCGAATACGCAAAGAAATAGCTATGCCATGTCATATTGAGCTCCTCAGTTGTTATGGTGACACAGCCCTGTTCTGTCATGTATTTTTCAGCATTAACCATATCCTGTAAAGTCATGGCATCAAAGTCATAAGCAATAGCAGAGACTTCCTCTCCATTGATCATGATAGGCTTTTTTAGTTCTAACACTTTCTTAGCCATAGCTGAATGATTCCTCCCTATAGAGAGAAACGCAGCTCTATTACAGAGCTGCGTTTACTCTTCTCATGTAGTCCACACCGTCTACCCGGAATATGTTTGCCAATTTATCAATCAACAGAATCTCAACGCCATCCACGACCACACGATACCGCCAAATCTCATATGTCACGCTGCCTTCGATGGACCCGTTGTTTTCAATGGTTCCACCTTCGGATGATTTCATCACACCTGTGGCAAATACCTTAGACCCCTGAGGCAGCATCTGCCCGTTGGAATCCATATAGTCTTTTACAAAACGGATCTCGATATTTTGGTTACCTGGTTTTTGCAATCGAAGGACAGACCTGCTTACAGACTTATAAGATATAGACAGTTCAAGGGAACCAAACTGTCCCGTTGTCGGCATGGCAATAGTTCCCATGATACCAGCACCGTTCATTTCAACAGTTTGCTGTTCGATGTTCGGCAGCTGAATATTTATCACGTCATCAACTTCGATATCGTTAACTAATACGCGATGGTTAATAATATTGCCGGAACGCATCATGCCGCCTCACCACCTTCCAGTAAAACTGAAAGCCCGTCGGTAGTATAAGCTACCCAGGCCGTTATTGATTTGCCTTGTGGAGCAGTTGTGATCGGGATATCGAACCGGAAATTTCCTTCAATCATGTCATTGGTAGGATTAACAGCCGGGTCAAAGTGGATAGTTGCTCCCAATACCCTTCCTCTAGCCCGCAGCATATCAAGCCACTCCTGGAAGCTGTTTAAAATGGTATCAATCTTTTGCCTGTTCCATGTGGCGTCAACTTCCGGCCCGTAGGTTTTCTGAAAAGTATTTAGGATATGATACAGCATCCGCATCGAAGAATCAAAAATACTCCTGGGATCGTTATCTGCACCATACTTATACGCACCGGTATGCCCGCCCCATAGTTTCCATTGGCCGCCCCAGAAGATAGCTGTTTTTATCCCTTCAGCATTAAGCTGATTAGCCTGCTCCTGATCATAAGAAACAGGCACAATGCCGGAAGCCCCTTTTACAGCCAAACCGGTAATATCCACTCTTTTGTTACTGGGGGTTTCGGATGGAATATTGTCCTGCAGGTAGTCGGTTCTTTGGGCAGTTACAACGGCAAGGGTAGACAGATGGAATACTCTATCCCCGTTTACTGCCAAAGGCCAGCAAGGAGACTCACATTCGGCGTTGTATCCATTGGCGTTTTTCCAGGTGATAGCCTTGGCTCTGGTGTTGGTTTCGGCATCAGCCGGAATGTCTGTAAATACAAAGGCATACCAGTGACCGTTAATTTTTTGGCTGGCTGCCACTAATGCATCCCTTACCGCCTTTTTATCACTCCAACCGGGAGCAGCCAGAATAGTGGGGATCTGGTTAAGGTTTTGATACACAAGGCCAACTGCCTGGATCCCGGTTCTGGTCTCATCCGTGATACCGCCAATAACTTCAGTTGTGGTTACGCTTTCCGGAGTAACTCTGTCATAAGTAACAGATACACTGGCACCCAACCCGCCGGTGAGATCCCTGATTATAACCTTAGAGCCGTCGGGTGAATAGAAAGCAGTGTAATCGGTTCCAAAAACCTTTCCGGTTATCGTTATCGAGTCCAGGATAACTTTTTCATCTTTAATTACACCCTGAGAGTTAACAATTAAGACATTAACTGTAGTGGGTTCTCCACCTTTCATGGTTGCCGGGTCAAGAACATTGACCAAAACAATTGGCCCAATCGGCCCAATAGCAGATTTGAAATGAGCATATATGGCCTCGCAAAGCTCATAATCTGCCCAGTTGTCGGAGTAGCCTATCTTGCGCACGGCATCTTCAAAACTGGAGACCAGGATCGGCTGGTTGACTAACCCTGTATAGTCCCTAATTTGATGCACCGGGGCCCGGCCAAAATATACCGGTAGAGTTGCAACACCGGAAGGCGGCAGCTGCCCGGTTGTTTGGCCTAACTCCCCATAGGCACCGTGTTTGTAAGGCATACTTCTTCACCTCTCTTATAATAGGTCTGAATGCTTAGGATAAGCAGGAACCCGCACATCAAAAGTAATCCATCCGAAATAGTACGGGTCCAGATCCGGAGTCTGTTCTTCCGGATTATAAAATCCCTGCGTTAACGGCAAATCTACCGTAATACCGGTTATGCTTCTGTTCTTTAGCACCGCAGCCCTTGTTTTGTCCATAAAATTAAGCAGGTCTCTCCAGCCTTCATTGTCTGGAGTAAATTTTTCAACATCATGAACACCAGGGCTATAAACGCAGTGTATCAGTCTGATAGATAGAGAAAGATTTTCTCCATCATCTGTAGCCTCTTCAAATGTCACAACAACACCTGGAATGGCTGATTTTATTCCAAGCGGCAAAGCTTTTTTGAACGGCATATAGGCACTGTAGGCAGTAGGATTAACTAATTCGAAACTGATAATATTGTCATCAGATGGCACTTTAAGTTTAATATTCTGGCAAACATTCTCCTGCAGCCAATCTCTGAGTTTATCTAAAATCTCAACTGTGGTCACGATATCACCTGCCTTTGACCTTTCTGCCGATATTAAATATCTCCCTGGTGATCTCATGTTCCAGGCGTTCCCTTAAAACCTTGTTACCCGCCTCGAGGATCTGTTCTGCTATTTTTTCGTTGGTGATCATCTGCGGAACAGATAGTGTTCGTATAATCTGAATCGGCAGCCGGCTATTCCCTACCCGCTTAAAAACGTTGTGTCGCATTTTATCGGCCGACCTTGCACCTGTGGGTGCTATAAACGCTTTTGGGTCCGTTCTCACAGGTTTTTTCCCGCCAGTTTTTTTGATCTGAACTTTCACTTGTCGCTTACTTCTTTTTATGTTTTTGATAGGTACCGCAGGAGAATGCGGGAATCTCCCAAGGGAGAGCAGGTGGCCTTTAGAAGTGATACTTGCAGACAAGTCGGAATTTGAAGGGCGTTTGATGTTTGCGAAGGATTTTTTGACATCGCCGGATTTGATGCTGTAAACCTTTGACACCAACTGACCGGTCTTGGCAATTATATGATCTATAGCTCTATTTAAGGCGTTTTTAGTAGCAGTACCAACCTCTTTTTCAAAACCTTTCAGTTCAATTGTCAAACGGTCAATTTGTTTGGTATCAAGGTATATCTCCGACTTTGCCACCTCACTCACTCCTATTCTGCTGCAGGATTATCTCGTAGATCCCGCCGTCTTCCCGGCAGCTGAAAACATACATTAACCGGCCGTCAAAGACTTGGGGAGCGCCCTCTCGGGGACGCTCCCCGTAGTCTACTTTTTTAACGAAGTAAAGGATCTCCCCAATACTGATTACGTCAAACTCCTTTCTACTACGCTGCATGAGGCGGTCGTTGTCAATGATAATATTTAACGGCCGGCCGTCAATGATGTGTTGTTCAGCTAATTCATCAGTATTAAAGAACACGCCAAGATCTTTGTTTAAATCATCTTTGATGCCCATGATTTATTTCCTTCCTTTACGACCTAGTGGAGGGTTGCGTAAAGGAGTTTCAGTTTCCTGCTCAGGCTCCTGTTCTGCTTCCTTCTCAGGGTTCTGTTCTGGCTCCTGCTCAAACTCTTTTTCCAGACAATAATATTCAGCTACGCCGTTTTTTACCAACATTGCCTCTATATCACCCAGCGAAACAATAGCTCCGTCCGGAATCAGTCCGCCGAGATGGTTATAAGGTTTAAGCAACCTAATCATACTATCACCTACCCAATCTTAACCCGAGCAGTAGTCCCGGCAAGCGCTTTCGGTTCGGTTGCCCAGCCAGCTGGTACATTACCTGCTTGCACATTGGTGATGACCCGAGCATTAGGATCCCAATAAAGGGCATCGCCAACCGCAAAAGCAGTATTGTTAATGGCCGGTAACTCAAAAACGCCTGCTACATGGACTGATCCGGTTGCGCCTGCTGCAATTGCTTCGCCGGCCACCCCGATTCTGGTGGTTAAATTAACCACGTCACCATATGCAAGGGCAGCTCCACCGTTTAAGTAATCGATTGTATCACCTTTTTGAATATAAGGCATATTTTATTCCTCCTCGCATTTTAAAATAAAGGAGCCTAAAATTAGGTTCCTGCGTTCATATACAGTCCACGATAGTCAAGCACGGTTACGCCGTAGTCAATGTAAATACGCCACTTGATTCCCAGGAAATCAAACCCGACTTGACTTTCCAGTTTCGGCATGTCGTCACCATTTAAATAAGTAACCTCAATGGTATCGACATCGGCTGGGTCAGCAGCCAAGAACCATGGGAACGGATTGCCAGGAGCAACAAGTGCATCAAGTTCAGCGTCAGCCACTAGTTCAAGAGTTCCGACAAACGGATTGACGACGTTTTGTTGTGTTGGGATCAATGTCGCAGACAAAAACTGCTGCCCTTCAGTTTCCCAGGCTGCAGGCACAATCAGAAACTTCGGACCAATGTTCAGGATTTCATTGCCGCGCAGATTCCTTTGTGTACGCATAGCCGCACGTCCAGCGCCTACAGAGGCAACAGTAATATTTGCGCCCTGTGCGGCTAAGTTGTTATGCGCTGCAACAAACAGCTGAAGGCCGTCAAAGATAACCGGGTTGGTCCCGAGCATCCGGTACACCAGCCGGTTAATGCCCCGACGGGCAGCCCGCACATAGGCCTCCGGTACCCGAGTCAGAACGCCGATATCATCGTTGATGAGGGCCTGGCGGGTCATACCGAATTCACGGCCAAAGGTAGCAATCGCTTTGTTGACACCCAGGTCCTGCATTTCATCGAACTTGAACTCCCCGCTCTGGGTCATCTGCACAAGATCGCCAGCTTCAGAAATCTGATAATGAGTTACCGCCTTGAAGTCGGGGTTGCTGCCCCTGCTGGTCCATCTCTGATAAGTGGTCTGGGCGGTCCGGTAAGCAGTGGCCATAGTCTTATTTACGGCGTTAGACAAAATGCTGGCAAACTGACTGTCCGGTGCCAAGGCCTCCCGGAAAAGCGTATCATTGTCCAAACGATGGGCATTCGCCCGGCCAGTCCGAACCAAACATTCAATTGCAAGATCACGCAGTGTCATACCCCGAAGATCCCGGGCCCCATCAACAGGCTTTTCAATGGTTCTACCGGCCCGAATTAAGATGGCATCGGACGCAGCCTCCCTAAACTTATCTGCTTCATCTCTTTCAACCTGCACTCCGCCGCTTGCAGTTATCGGCTTCATTTTTTCTTTTGCTTTTCCAAGCAACGCAACACGAACCTGATCAACTGTGGAACCTTTTTCGATGTATTCCTTAGGATCCACATCGAAATCCCTGCACATAGCTGTTATTTCGCTGACGCGCTGCCTCTCAGCCTTAACAGCTTCTTCCCTTGCAGCCGACTCATTGACGGCCTCGGGAGTTTTTATTTCTTTCTTCTCGTTTTCATACATAGCCTTTTCCTCCTTCTCTGGAATAGTTTTATCAGCACGGCCGTCGACCGGAGCTGCCACTTCATCTGCATTTCTTCCCACACCTACCGATGGGTCTGCCGGTGTGGGTTCAATGCTAATTTCAATTGGTTCCCATTTGATTGCAATATACGCTGGGCCGGTGAATCTGCCATTTGCCGATTTTTTCCCGGCTGCAACCTCTTCCCAATTGCTGACGGAATATCCCACAGATACTCCTTTAATTATGCCTTTATTTACTTTCTGGAATATTCTGTCACTGTCCTCATCATCGTCAAAAGTTATTTGAGCTCTCCCTTTGCGCTCTTTGGTATCTACCCATGCCTTTTCAATTTTGGCTATTGGCATCTTCCCCAAATTCGGGTCCCGGCCATGAGCAAAAAGTACTGTGCCTACTTCAAGCAATCTTGAAAGGTCAACCGCCTCTTCATCATGAGACAATATTTCAGGACCAAACCATCTGTCATACGGCAATTCGGAAGAAAAAGAAAGCTCCACTGTTCTGGAGTTTTCGTTAATTGCTTTTATCTGAGCTTCAAATGTTCTATGTTCCCAAATTCCCGTTTTGGGTTTCTTGTGTTCCAGCATTTGTTTTGCCACCTCCTGATAAATTAATACCCAGTTCCTGGGCAAGTTTTATTTCTGCCGCTCTTTGTTTCAGGACATCTCTCCAGTCCTCGCCTCGCTCAGCGCAAATCCTTGAAAGCGTATCCTGACCAGTTTCAATAGCCTTGGCGTTTGCTGTTACTTCTTTAAGGGGATCTATCCAGCTCCAGCCCGGAGCAATCCATACATGTTTAAGGTATTTCCTGCGATTCTGCCAAAAATCTGGTATATTAAGCTGTCCAGAAAGATCAGCAGAAATCAAAAATTCGGTATATACCTCCCTGCAGAAATGTTCAATCAAAAATTGCTGCCACATCATGTATGTGCGCTGGTCCTCCAGCATTCCCTGACGAGCACTGCTATAATTCACCTGCGACATGTCCCTGGATACTGCTTCATAGGAAAGGCCCTGACCACTGCCAGCCAACCTTTGCTGCATGGATATAAAATCCTTTGCGCTGGTTGCCTGTCCTGATGGTGTAACCGCTGCTATGCTTTCACCAGGCTGGAGCTCCTGGATCATCCCAGGCGATATAGTCCGCTGCTGATAGCCACTTTGATTATCTGTTTTACCTCTGCTTATTCCTCTACCCAATGCTCCACTAGGAATTTGTTTTGTAATAAATACAGATAGGCATGCAAGGATCCTTTCTTTTACCGCAACTGCTTCAACAAATTCATTTACATCCCGGACCCGGGGCAAGGTTTTGGCCAAAGGAGGCATTTCCCGGATCTGTGTCGGCCTTGTTTTCTTCCACAGAAAAATTACTCGCTGCGCTTCTATCCTTTCAGACTTTCCTGTCCAGAATCCGTCCGGCGTATATTTCTTAAGCCAATACGCTACGGGTTTATTGTACTCATCCATTTCAATGCCGCCGATTACTCGATTGCGACCTAAGCCGGGTAAAAAATTTATTGATGTATCAAGATCGTCTACCTCTCTGGCCTGCAAACAAAACGGCACGGGACCGGTATTGGTATACACCTTTACAAAAATAATCCCACCGTCTACCTGCAATCGCCTTATTGCCATAGCCTGCATTTCCTGAAATGATTGCTGCCCGGTTATGTCACAATTACGCGGTCTGCACCATTCATCCCACAAGTCCTCAATCTTCTGATTGAGTTCTTCATCCTCAGTGCCGTCAGATTTCAACACCTTGGCCTGTACTCGTATGCCCGTTCCAACCACATTTCGTTCAAGCGGTCCGACTATAGCTTCTGCTATATCGCTGTTACGTTCAAGATCCCGGGCCCGGGCGCGGATAATATCTCTCTGTTGGCGATCTGTTTGTTCAGCTGTACCATTTACAGGCACCCATCCAGCATTTAACCGGTCGGTATTCCCTGCATCATAAAAGCCCCTTAGAGCCTGGCGCCATGCTACACGCCTATAGGCCCATGAGGGGCTAAAAAAACCAATAGTTTTGTCAAGCCAATTCAAATAAATCACCTCCGGTCAAATACTGCTACAGAAATACTGCTACCGCTTTCTTCATACAATTGCCGCTGTAGCAGACGCCGTTCTTGGTATAGGATGTAAAGGTCCGGGCGTCTCAATCGTTTGCTGCCTATTTGATATTCTTGGGCCCCATTTTCAATAGCCTTAATAGCTGCATTTATTTGCTCCAGTTGTTCTTGTACCGTCATCTGATCCACCCGCCTTTCTGTTTAATCCAGGATTCCCCGGCCTTGATAAAGTTATCTTGAACAGGTTTTGGTTCCGGTCTTGGTCCCTCTCTAGAAGCCTCCTCTGGTCGCAAATACCGAACATGCAATAAATCAGCAGCCAAAGCACAATAAACCTCTGCATCAAGATAGTGGTTAGCCGCATGGCTGCTCTTGGGTTTCCAAGTCTCAACTTCTCGGCCAGCTCTTTTCTCGATAATCTTTTCCTCGGCGCAAATCTGCTCAGCGTATTCCCGGTCACAACCTTTGTATACCATCCATGAACCAGGTCCGTTTGGCCGGTTCAACCTGCCAGCAATCATGTCTTTGTACTGGTTGCCATCAACCAGATACAGCCTCATTCCATAGGCTTTACTATCGGTTTTATCTATAGTGCTGATCTTGTACCTGCTGAGTAACGGGATTGAACTCCCTTTAACCGGTACAGCCCATTCCTGATTAGTCACAATGAAGTCATAAACCTCATCAGTCCTGTCTCCGGAGTCTATGGCAGCCAGATTAACTAAAAACTCCTGACCACTACGGTTCTTCCATGACAGATTCATAATGTACTCGATCTCATCCCAGGTATCAGCTACGCCGTGAGCAATATTCCAGGAGGTCATTGAAGTGCCCCAAGCGCGAATTGTGTAGTAAAAATGGTCCTTCTGAACGTCCACACCTGCTGTAATCAACAAGGTACCGTCAGGGACCACTCCTTCTTCGTATTCACTTTGTCGCTCAAGAACAATATCTGAATTCATCTTAACCTCAGTATTTTCCCATGGCTCAGCCAGCCATGAATTAACGAAGTTCATAAGCAACTCCGGAAAGTCTTTTGACCTAATAAATTCATAGGCTACATCTCCAAATCTAACCCAGGGTGAATATATCGCATTAAGATAAAAAGCTGTTTTCCTAGATCCTCTTTTTATTTCTGACTCCCATCGGCCTGCTCGGAGCATTCCCGGCTTATGGCCATCAGTGATAATTCCGTGGCACGTTTCGCATTCATAATATGCTGTTGCTTGGACTTCCTCCGGAGTCTTAGCTGTTTTGGGCCATTTTATCTGCTTGAATCTAAAGGTCTGGTATTGGCCACAATGAGGACAAGGAACATAAAACTTTCTTTGATCGTCAGCCGCTTCCCATTCCTGCCAGATTGGTCCTGACTTTCTAGTTGGAGTTGAAGTCTGAAATACCTTCTTGTTATGTGCAAAGGTCTTAGTCCGCTCTTTGGCCAGACTCCGGGGATCTGCCTCTTTACCTGCACTCGGAGGGTACTTGTCTACTTCGTCCATAAGCAGATATCTTATCGGCCTTGAGGCAAGAGAAGCAGGAGAATTAGCACCTGACAAAACCACATACATTCCATCAAACTGAAGCTCTAGTATCTTGCTTTCTCGTTCCTGATATCTCTCACGCAGAACAGGAGATAAATTAATCATCGGCTGCACTCTGTTCTTGCTAGTAAACTCTGCTAGCTCTAGCGTTGGGTACACTATCAGAGAGGGGCTAGGATCCTGGGCGATGATATAGCCAACTATGTTGTTTAAGCATTCTGTTCCACCAACCTGGGTAGGCTTGACAAAGATAATCTCTTCGATGTCCGGATCTGTAAAGGCGTCCATGATCCCTTGGAGATATGGAGTGCGATCCGTTCTCCACGGACCAGGTTCAGCCGAAGTTTTGGCATCAAGAACCCGGTATTTATTAGCCCACTCAGATACGGTTAAACGCTCTGGCGGCTTAAATATTTTTAAAGCTTTAAACAGCCACTCTGGCCACTCATGCCTTGGCTTTCTTTTTTGGTGTGTAGACTCCATCAATACTGATTTGTTCGAGAGCATCTATTGTCAGCTCCGTTATCATTTTCTCAATCCTCCTAGCCGTTAATGAATCGACGAAAGGGGATAACTCAGTGGCAATCCGCCGGCTATAACCCAGCATCGATCTTTTTAAAACAACAAAAAATTGCTGAAGTACAGCAGTGATTTCTTCTTTGCGTACGTATTCACCCTGAATAATGGCGTTCTTAAACTCGGCCTCGTTTGCCTTTTGTTCTTTGAGTCTAGCTTCATGCTCCATGATTATTTGATTTAGAGATTTTTCTTTTGCTTCAGCTTCGGTCTTAACTCCCCCGGGAGTGAGTACCCCTTTCCATATCAGAACGTCACGAACGCACCACCAGCCCCTGGCCTCTTTAGGGCATCCCTGGGACTCCCAAAGCGAAAATGCCTGTTGTGTTATTCCCAGTACTTCTGTAAGGGCGGCCGTGGTTAAACAGAGTTTCCCGTTCAGATATTTTGCAAATTGCTTTTTGGGCGACATAAAATCACATCCTCACAATAAAACAAGCAAAAATTTTAATTTATACTGAGATGATTTCCGGGCCTCGCTAGACCCGCATCTCCCCCACCCCTCAAGAAGGACCCATGAAATTACGTAATTTACATAATTTCTATTGACATTACGTAAATTACGTAATATAATTAAATCAGAAAGGAGGTACATAAACCGATGAAAAGACGGGACTTGATAAGAAAACTCAAAGCTAACGGTTACAAAATAGCAAGAGAAGGCCACGACCACACAATATTCACAGCTCCAAACAGACGTCCAGTACAAGTCCCAAGGCACAATGAAATTAACGAAAACACAGCAAGAAAAATCCTCAAGGACGCGGGGTTGCAATAGACCCCGCAAACCGGAGGAATAAAAATATAAAAGTAGAGTTTAGAAGGAGGTAAAATCTATGGATTATATTTATCCAGCTATCTTTGAACATAATGATGACGGCAGCTATACAATTACATTTCCGGACTTACCAGGTTGTATCAGTGAAGGTAAATCTTTAAGCAATGCAATGGATATGGCCCAAAAGGCACTAACCCAGTGGATAGAGTATTTGCTTGATGAAAAAGAACCAATACCAGAGCCCAGTGATATTAAAAATATAATTCCTGCCGATAATCAATTCGTTAATCTTGTTCAAGCCCAGATACGTGATAACCGCGCAGTACGCCGCACCGTCAGTATACCTGGATGGTTAGATGCCAAGGCTACTGAGGCAGGATTAAGTTTATCAAAAATACTTCAAGACGCATTAAAAGAACGTCTTGGCATTCAATGACTAGCAGCCCCAACCGGGCTGCTTTTCTATTTTCACCTCGCCGCCCCCACCCCGCGCTGTATGAGGTGTACCTTTCCCGCCTTGCGGCCACCCATGAAAAAAGGCACCTGCTCTTGCAAGTGCCTTAATCTTCACAATACCATAATAATACATTTAACTAGGACATTTTAGGACATCTTTTTTAGTGCCCATCCATGCATCCTGGTAACATGCCGATAAGTATAATTCATGGCTACTGCAATCTCTTCCCAACTCATGCCCTCAACATACCGATACCGTATAATTAATCTTTCGTCAGACTGCAACGATTCTATACTTTTTTCAATCTGAGTCCTGACGGCTATGTAATCATTGATTACTTCCTGCAGCTTTTTCTCCAAATCAACAATTTTTGCAATTGTATTAGCAGTGCGATCAACCGCATAATTACTTTTTGGCAGACCGTCGGGCTTTGGCGGCGCTAAGAGGCTTGCCCTCAACTTCTCGATTTCCTCCTCTAAAAGGATGATTTCTTTTTTCAAATACCGGTATTGTCTTAATTGTTCTTTTGTCACCCGTCATTCCCTCCTCTATCCCCGTCATCCTGGCCCGCTCTTTTTTCCGGTCTGCCCACCAGCTGGATTTCCTGACATCTTCCAGGTCTAACACCGCCCCGCAACGCTCGCACTTAGCGATCTTATCTGTTACAGCGTCCATGTAATACCGGCACACTGGACATTCTATGGCAATCATGATTGTCGGCATGCTTGTCCTCCTCTCTGTTACGCTTAATCGTTGTATTACGCAGTAATTATCTTTTTCTTTTTCTGATCGACTATGGCTGGCCTTGCCCACTCCCGTTGAAACCTTGCCCATTCTTTATTGACTTTCCCAGTCTGATCCCGGTAAAGCATAGCCATTGGCATAAAACCAGCTTTTATTGTGTCAGTTAGCCGTTTCTCGGCTTTCTCAAATGTATCTTTCGGGTATCCAATAAGGACGTATGCTCTGAGCGGATGCCTTATTTTTAACCCTGCTTCCATAAGCATCTTCCCTGCCCTTATTAGAGGTTCATAATCGTCAGGAGTGTCATAAGCAAAAAATATTGATTCCGGATTGATGTCTACCAGTAAATCAACGTGCCAATCTTTAAGCCTTGCCGCCTCCAGCCCTCCAGTAAACATCGGCCTGCCATACTTCTGCCGTTTCAACATTGCGAACACGTCTCTGATATGCTTTTCTGAACAGGCAAGAAGGTTATCATCCAGGATATTATTGCCTTCCTCAATCTCCAACTCCCGGATCGTCCCTCCTTCCCGGATGGGAACCCGACAAAACCAACACCGATTTGGGCAACCCCTGGAAGTTATCACATAACCTTTTTTGAGATACATGCCGGGGATAAACTTTCCGCCCGGCTCATCTAAGGCAGGCCCACCAATCTTTACCGGGGCAACATGCCGCCATTGTTCCGCCAATCTTTCTGCTTTCGGCAGGTCATAGGTAAAAGCGACTGATATATGTACTTCATCTATGGGAGGCAGGAACATACCGGGCGCATCGTAGAAAGCGTATTCATCACGCCGCGTGGCGTTTGTTATTCTTGGGAAAACCCTAGCGATTTTCAATCTCTCACCCCCGTATTACGCATTTTTAACATAATGTTCACTTCTCCATCTCACATAAGAAGGATATATTACACGCCAGGTGCCATAAATGCGGCAACCCACTTTCTTCGTCTTTTCCCTCCGGGTCGTCCAAGTAAGCCAGGAAGTGCCTGAAAGCCGCATCTCGGTATCTTTCTTTTTCTACCTTACGCCAGTTTTCCGGGTCGCCGTATTTGGCGGTACCGTATTCCCGGATAGCGGCAATGTCCCGGATTATCTGTCGTGGTACCAAAGTCAGCCGCAGTTTGCCTTCATCAGCTTTGGCCGTTTTCATTATCTAACCCCTCCCTCTTTGTGTTTTTCAATTCTCACCCGCAAAGCGTTCATCAACTTGTCCTGCGTACTGCCCTTGTCAGCCAGGGCCGCTATAACATCTTCATCCACACCTCCGGACACAACCAGGTGATGAATAATAACCTTTTCGACCTGGCCTTGCCGGTGAAGGCGTTTATTCGCCTGCTGGTACAATTCCAAGGACCAGTTCAGCCCGAACCAGATAACATGATTACCACCCTTCTGAAGATTCAGGCCGTAGGCGCTGCTGGCCGGATGCGCCAGCAGAATGTCAATCTTCCTGTTATTCCAATCATCCTCATCCTGGGGCCCTTTTAGCTCTCGTATTCTCAGCCCGGATCCAGCCAGGGCTTTTTTAATTCTGACCAGGTCATGCTGGAAATTATAGAACACCAGCGCCGGCTGCCCGTTCAATCCCTCGATAAGCTCCATAAAGGCCTCAATCTTGCACTTATGGATTTCCACCATTTGTCTGTTCTCGTCGTACACCGCGCCATTGCACAACTGCAGGAGTTTGTTCGTCAGGACTGCCGCGCTGCCAGCATCTATGGTGGACTCGTCCACTTCCAAAAGCATTTCTCTTTCCAACTTGTCATAAGCGACCTGGGCTTTTTGGTCCAACATTACCGGCACATCTACCGTGATACAATCCGGCAGCTCCAGATAGTCCTCCGCTTTCATACTCACGCAGATATCGCTGATTTTCTGCTGTATTACTTCAGCTGCCCCTGGCTTAGGCATGTAACTGAAAACATGATCCCGGTCTCTCTTGTCCGGTTCAAAATACCGTTCCCGGTAGTGGGTTATTTTTTTCCCTAGTCTCTGCCCTTCATCCAGCAGGTACACTTGTGCCCACAGGTCAATTAATCCATTCGGTGCCGGCGTACCGGTTAGTATCACAAACTGGTTGATAAACTTCCGGACCCATGTCAAGGCTTTAAACCGTTTAGCCTGGTGATTTTTAAAGCTGCTGGACTCATCGACCACTACCATGTCAAACGGCCAGGCGTTGCGGTAATATTCTACCAACCACGGAATATTCTCCCTATTAATCACGTAAATGTCTGCCGGCGTATTTAGGGCTTTGATGCGTTTTGTTTGCGGACCAAGGACGGCAACAACTCTTAACAAATGCAAGTGATCCCATTTCTTGCTTTCGCGGCTCCAGGTGGCCTCAGCCACTTTTTTCGGGGCTATTACCAGGACTTTGCTCACAACAAACCGGTTATATTTCAAGTCATTGATTGCCGTTAGAGTAATTACTGTTTTGCCTAAACCCATATCTAAGAATAGACCTAAAGCCTCATCGGTCAGCAATCTGTTGATGCAGTATCGTTGATACGCATGGGGAATAAACTTCATTGCACCACTTTTCCTCCGTATTGTCTGATAAATTCATCCACGCCTTGCTTGCTGTCAATCACCAGAACCGGGAAACCAAGCGCCCAGATTTTCTGTGCCTGCGCCTGCTGCAGCATCGTAGGTTTTTTACCTGATGCTTTTAGCTCAACGAATACTGCCCGTCCACCCGGAAACAACACTAGCCTGTCAGGCACCCCTGCATTGCCGGGGGAGATGAATTTATACGCCTTGCCACCCATTGCTTTAACTTGTTCCCGGAGATACTGCTCAATTTGTTTTTCAGACATCTCTTTTCTCCTCACGGTAATGACATTTCATGCATAAAAACAAGTCAAAACCCCTGCTTTTATAAAAAACCCCTTTAACAGTTCCGCAGTATGCGCACCTTATCGCACGATCACATATCTTTTCACAGTAATGGCATTCTGTGAATTGGTCGTCTTTGTATATCAAACCTGAACATCCGTTTATAAGTTTCATCTCGCGTTTCTCCTTTTCAAATTTCGACTTTCTACATTCTCCTTATACACGTATATGAGATATTTTAATTAGGCGTATTAGGCTTTATATATACCCTCTATTTTCTTTATTTTTATTATTTATATAATAAGAATGTAGTAATGTAGTTATAATACTATAAACCCTTTAGCCGTACGGTTTTAGGTCAACTACATTTGATGTAGATTGATGTAGGCTATTGTAGTTTTCAAAACTACATTTTTCAGCTTTAACTACTTTTAAATCTACATCTGTAGTTGAGAATTGTAGTCGTGAATAACCCCTTTGACAGCCATACGGTGCGCCAAATTTCCTTCCGGTTTTATCTTTTACCCATCCAGGAATACTGCTTATTATACTGTTAATCTCCGCGGCGTCTGATTTACGCATCAAACTTATATCTTTGTTAAAACATTCGCACCATATCTCTGCCGCGCATATTTTGGTCCGCGGCCGGGCGTCCTCCGGCGGCTTACCGAAATTACCGGACCAGTACAGACGTCTTTCAGAGAGACTGCGATTGTCCCAATTGGCTGGTACCGGTCTTTCGATAAATTCTTGAATGATGCCCTCTTTGGCATTACTTTCCATGTGGGCTTTTTGTTCTTGCTCTGAAATTTCTTCTGCTTTTCCAGTCAAATACAGTGGCTCTCCTAATTGCCATCTTACATATGCCTCGGCCCATATCTGATCAAGTTCTTCTATTAAATCGGTAAATACATTTTTTATTGGCTTCTGCAACCACACCTCAACAGGCCAAAATCGACGATTACCTGTGCGGTCTCTTAGAAATTCACTGTCATTAGTCGTACCAAAGAATACACATTGCCTGGGGTACCTATTTGTTCTGCGTCCATAGGCTTCTCGGAATATATCTTCTGTCCGGCTCAAAAATTGTTTAATCGTATTGATTTCAGACCGGCTAAATCCGCTGAGTTCGCCCAGTTCGTTAATCCAAGTGCCTTGCAGCATTTCTGCGGCCTCTTTACCTTCGAATGTTTGGAGGCTGTCAGAAAACCAATTCTTTCCTAATATCTGTAAAAAAGTACTTTTTCCTATTTTTTGCGGGCCCACCAGGATAGGCATATAATCGTACTTGACTCCTGGTGTCATAACCCTGGCCACAGCGGCCGCCAAGCTCTTGCGCATAACCGCCCGGGTGTACGCATTATCCTCGGCGCCTAAGTAATCTATGAGCAGAGTATCCAGCCGAGGAACACCATCCCAACTTAATGAAGTAAGATATTGCTTGACGTCGTTAAATCTCTGTTTGTGCGCCTGAAGGTTTAAAGCTGATTGAAGTCTGTTGGCGGCTATCTGGATACCGTATGTACGCTCCAGGTAATGCAGAACACCGTCATCGTCCACATCCGTCCAGACCCTGCGGCCCTCGCGGTCGTCCCACGGTAGTGCGCCCAGGGCCATACTCCTATTAGCGAACTCGTCAAAAGCCAGTTTACCTTTAAGGAGAGGGTCATTGTCCAGGATAATCAAAACATTATCGATGGTCTTCAACGGCGCTCCTGTGGTTGCGCTTATAGCCAGCTTCTGCATCCAATTGGTGTCATCTGAAGATGATACGGAAAACTCCTGTGTAGCTTTCTCATATCGCTCCTGGTTGAGTAATGCAGTAACATAGGCATCAGAGACAGCGAATTCACACATCGCCATGTAGGAAGGCAGTTTATTGGTAGGGGTATCCGGTTTGGCATCGTCATCACGGTCTCCAAACTTATGAAGCCGGACTAGGTCGAAAGCATTACATAATTTTCCGCCGGCTGGGTCAGTGGCATGGTGAGAGTATAGGAAATTGCCGTTATCGTAGATGATTGCGCCGCCAACCGTGCTACCCCCGGTATAGGTGTACCTGCCCGGCATATTGCCGCAGGGTTCATACACTCCCGGCAGAAAGGTCTCCATGGCCCGGTAGATGTCATATACCCTACAGAAGGCGCCGACTATACCAGGCTTGGTTGTAGGATCTCCCTGCTTGGCGGCAAGCTTAAGATGGTTCTGATTGACTCCAGGAACCTGCGGCCATTCTTCTACGTTTCGCCAATCCTTGTAAGTAGCCAGGAGACCGTCCACATCCAGGAAAGGTTTATCCCCGTATGTATAAACGTATTGGCTGTCTGAGCAGCAGGATGGCCAATACATGAGCCGGTGGACTTGGAAGGTTGTCGGGTCACAGAGCTCTATGCCGATGATGGCGGCGAGCTTCCGGGCCAGGGGCTCATATTCGTCCACTGTAGCTGTCCGGTTGGTAGGCACCAGCACGCGCAAGCGAGGTTTTACTTCCTCATGTTTACGGGTAGAGTACATGGCATAGCCGCAGCCGAGGGCCTCTATACGGTGCAGAACGTCCTGGGTGCCACCTGCCGGGATGGCGTCGAGGTCCAGGGTGATGACATCCCGTCCGGTAACACAGTTTGCCTTGCGGCGTTCTCCGACCAGAGTACCGGCTACAAAGCCACCTACATCTTTTAAGTCGTCCTGACGACTCTTTGGAAGGCGTAGATATTCCGCTAATGTCTCCGTGCCCCTGGCCGGGGTCCGCAGCTTCTCCACCAGCTCCGACCAGTAGAGTGTCTGCGCTACCCATTTAGTAGCTCGGCGGCTGCTGGCGGATGAGATTGTTATTTTTCTGTCATATATAAGCATGGAGTTTTATTCACTCCTTATTGGACAAGATATTTTTGATACTGTTCTTTCCGACGTCCACTGGTCAATTGGGCATATACTTGGGTTGTCCCTGGATTGCTATGTCCGAGTAAAGATTGTACCGCCACAATATCAGCGCCGTTGTTCAACGTAAGCGTAGCCATGGTATGTCTCATGATGTGCGGATGCAGGTTTTTGCTTATCCCGGCTCGGGCAGCTATGATATCAAACTCTCTTTGGATTGCCCTTTTGCTCATCCGCCTGTAAGGCTTTCTTTGAGTGACAAACAAGGCCGGCACGATATCGTTCCTGGACTTAAGATATTTTTTCAGATGATAAATGGCTTTAAACGAGAAATACACTTCACGTTCTTTATTACCCTTGCCGACCACTTTCGCGCTGCATTGCTGCCAGTCAATATCTTGGCGGTTAAGCTGCTGGATTTCTGATAGCCGGCAGCCGGTGGCGTAAAATACTTCTACCAGGGCTCTTTCCCTCGGAGTCTGACAGCTTTCCCTGATGAGCTCTAGCTCTTCGATTGTCAGAGCTTTGGGCAAGTGCTTTTCTTTCTTCGGCGGTTTTATCTTTCTGGTCGGATCTCGGGGTATAATCTCCTCTTCTGTAAGCCAACCAAAGAATGATTTTAATATTGATAGCTTCCTGGAGATTGAACTGAGTTTTAGATTTTCAAACCTGCCCAAAAACTGCCTGATATCATTAGTGGTCATGTCTTTAACTGGTTTTTGCACGTAGTTTGTGAACAGACGTAACTCTATCTCATACCCTTCCAGCGTCAATGGACTGAGCTCTTCCAGCTTCTTGGCCGCAAGATACAATTTGACTTTTTCCGCAACATCCGGATGCCCAGCGGTAATTTTACCTGGCCGGATATCATACATTACGAGTATCCCGGCAATTCTGGACCTAAGCTGCAGCTGATCAATCTCGGGAGACAACTCTGATATGCTATACACCAACTCTTTAAGCAGTTGTTCCATTTACCCAACCTCCTGTCATTGGCTTGTCCTGAAAAAATGCCGGGCAGGTCCCAGGAAAGACTTTTCGCTTAGGGTGATCAGCCCGAAGCTATCCCGGCAAAGTTATTACTCAATATCTTTGGAATACGTATTAAGGTTGTAGGGCCTGTCCGCAAGCATCACAGTAATTCCCGACATGGCACTTATCCCAATATATTTTTCCGCATACGGGGCAATAGCCATATCTATGTTTATCCGGTGTTGTTACAACTGCCTTTTGTATTTGCTTATCCAGCACACTTATAGCTAAATCTATGGCTTCTAACAAGGGAGTTGATTGCCTTGAGATAAACTCATTCCCTTGTTTAATCAGTCCTATGGATAATTCAATATCAGCCTTTTTGGTAGATAAGTGATTAATTGCATCTTGATAATTCATTACTCTCACTCCTTCACATAATTAACAAACTATGCACTATTTGCTGAGCCAAAAATTCGGCTCAGTTATTCCGTCTGCTCGTCGAAAATCTTATCAATTAACCCCTTGATTGGTTCAAATATGCTCTTATAATTCGAATGCAGCGGCGGCGCTATAATTCCAACCAGGCTTTCACCATTGCGTACAACATTTTGAACCTTTGAAAAATAGCTGTTGGCCTTTTTGATACTAATAGACATGCTCTATTTCTCCTTTCTCAATCTTTTCTATAGTAAAAAGTTTTAAATCCGTCAGTCTTCAGAGGTAATCCTGGCGCCCAGGGTATCGGCTGCCCCATCAACTGACATATCTTCTCCACGTCCGCCTGGTCTTCTGGAACGTCGAGGACAACCTCATCATGGACGTGCATCGCAATCTTATATCCAGCGTTGGCTAGCCGTTTTAAACTTTCGGCCAGGCAGTCCCGGGCGATAGCCTGAGTCACGTTCTCCGCCAGCTTTCCGCCATATGTTGAAATGGCTTCCCACTTCCCGGTTTTCTGGTTCAATCCGTAGTAGTGGAGCGCTTCCCGGTTCCGGTCGTTTATCATAAGAAAAGGCTTAACGTAAAACAGCTTTCGACCACTCGGCAGGGTAATGGTAAGGAAATCCTGCTGGTTGTTATAGTCGCCTTCACGGGCAAATATCAGACTCTTAACCCCTACCGGCTGCCCTGTGTGCATAACCTTCAACGCAGCGTTCTCCAGGCTATACCACAAGTCAACGATTCTTTTGTTTGCACCTCTCCAGCGGTGAACTATCTCGGGCAGCTCCGCCTCAGTCAGGCCCATATTGAGAGCACCCATATTTATTAAGGCGCCAGTACTGCCTTGATAACCCAAAGCTAAAGTTGCTACTTTGCCCTTTTGCCGAAGTTCGTACTCCGGATTGCCTTTGACTATGAGTTCTATTGGAACCCCGAACATCTGAGACGCCGCAGCTTCGTAAATTTTGCCGTGGGTGTTGAATACGTCAAGCACCCACTGTTCCCCGGCCAGCCAAGCTACTATTCGGGCTTCGATGGCCGAGAAATCCGCTACGAGAAGCACATGCCCCGGGGAAGGGATGAAGGCTGTCCGAATTAGCTGGGAAAGCGTATCAGGGACGTTACCGAAGATTACCTTAAGAAGGTCTATCCTCTTGACCTTGACCGTATCCCGGGCAAACGTGAGAGCTTCCAGGTGGTTTTGCGGCAAATTTTGAGGCTGCACAATTCTCCCTGCCCATCTGCCGGTTCGGTTGGCACCGTAAAATTGCATTAGACCTCTAATCCGTCCGTCAGAACAAACAGCTTCCTTCATGGCCGCATACTTTTTGATTGATGTCTTGGAGAGTTCCTGGCGGATTTCCAACATACGCCTGGCCGCGTCATTGTCCGCGTTTTTGATGAGTTCCTTCACGGTGCTCTTTCGGAGGTCGTTGATTTCCTCATCCATTTCTTGGTTGAGCCATTCGGTCAACTGCTTAACGCTTTTTGGGTTTTGTAAGCCGGAGATTCGGACAGCCTCGTCCGTCAACTCTTTAGTGACTATTTCGTCACAGTAAAGGGCTCCATCAATAAGCTCCTGGTCAACAGCTACCCCGAAAACATTGATCACCTGATCCAGCTCCCAAAGTTTCTGCTCCTGCTCTGGCACCGGGAAGGCCGAAAGTCGTCGCTCAACTTCCATTTCCGTAATGACATCCTGGCAGCAATATTGTTTGAAAAGTTGCCATTTCTCTGGTTCATGATGTGGTAGCGTTCTGGTTCGATAGCCGTTTTTGGCAGTCGGGGTGCAGGGTACGCAGAATGTTCTTATAAGGGCTGAGCCTATACTCATTTTCTTTTTGTCTTGCGGGAGCCCCAGGGCTTTTCCTATTTTGTCCAATCCGGCCGGGTACCCGCAGTACAGACCATGAAGCATCGTGCAGCGCCATTGTGACAGCCAGGACTCCGGCTGATGGATACCAAGATGTTTGGACAGGCAATACCACTCAAAAGAGGCGTTGTAAGCGTGTTTGATTATGAGAGGATTTAACAGAGCGTTAATGAGGTCCTGAGGGAGTTGTTCGCCCTGGGCCAGGTCGACGATCTGCACCGGCCCGTAGTCAAAAGAATAAGCAAATAAGAGTATTTGGAAATCTGGGGACTGTACATATTTATACAGTCCCGCTTTCTGGATATCTACACTACTGAAAGTTTCAATGTCGATGCTGAGGTGTCTCATAAGCCCATTATCCCGCCAGTAATCGGCTTACCGGTGATTGGGTCAATCTGCGACGGAGCAGCCTGAGGGTAGCCCTGAGGATATACAGGTGCTTGAATCGGGCGGGGCTGCTGATATACCGGTTGCTGATATGCGGAGGATGCATACTGCGGAGCTGCAGGCTGCTGGTAAACCTGCTGTGGTTGAGGAGGCTGCGGCTGCAAGGGAGGACTATCGCCAAAAGCCGCTTCTGCTGTTATTTGACCGCCAAGGGGCTCACCGTCTGCCAGCTTTTGAACTGGGCCCAGTCCGCAGCCTATACCCCGATTGCCATTTGTATTAAATGGGAAAAAGTTGATATTTACCCGGGCATAGATTCCGGAATACACTTCCGATTGATTAAGAATTGGCTGAATACTTGTGTCTACAACAGCCGGCTGCTGCTTGGATGATGCCGTAAATACCCAATGCCCTTTACACTCAGGACCAAAAGGTTCACCATTTTGACGCACACCATCGCCATCCCAAATAGGCGTTTTGATATGAGGAGGACGAACACCATTCCATTTAGAATTGATGCCTTGCTGGATAGCGGATTGTATAGCAGCATCAATACGTTGCTTTGTCGCTATGTCGGATTTAGGTAGCAGGATGGTTACGCTGTATTTAGGCTCCTGACCGGGTTGATTTGCGTAGGGTTTAAACAAATGTACATAGCTCAATCTCACTTGTCCGGTTGTCACATTTGTCGGATTAGGTTGTTGATTACTCACTTTCATCTCTCTCCTTTTCGGTTAAAGTTTTTTACTTATATGCGCATCAACATTCACTTCGATATGTGATCCTTCCGGGCCGTCAGGCACAATTGATAAAGACGACCCGTCAGTAAACTTTAAAAATAGATAGTACCGTTGTTCATAGCTAACTTCGGATACCTTTTTCCCTTCAAAAGTTTTAAGAATAGCGTTGTCTTCCATATTTACCTCCTAATTGTCGGTCTCGTTTTTAAATACTTCCTGTGGATCTACTTGCAGGATAATCGCTTCGCGCTTGTCGCTTGCGGGTGCGAGTGTCGGTTTGCCGGGTTCCGTTTTGACGAGTCCGGGTTCTTCGAGTAGTTTTCGATATTCCACTTTTCCGAGTACCTTTTCAACCTGTGCGACGCTTAACGGCTCACGTTTGTACAATATCGCTTCATTAATTCCTGCGGCTATCAAGGCTGCAAATGCCGCATCCTGATCAACGTATATTCGGGAAGTACGTCCTTCAACTGCTTTCCAACCAGGTATCTCATTGCCTTTCAAACATTCAGCCAAAGCATACTTTTCCAATTCTTCGGCCCATTTAGCAAGGTCCTGGGCTCTTTTAAGTATTTGTCCCACTTCTTCGTTAGAGATAAGCGGCGGTTTCATTTTGTGGTATTCTTCTAAAGTCAAATATTTTTCAGCCCGGGCACGGCATTGTAATTTTGCGCGGCAAAACCGGCAATGCTCTCCTGGTACATAATCCCCTTCACCAGCAAAAGCTTTTTGGGCTATTGGTTTGATACTTTCACCCCATGCCAGCAAGTCGCCAATAGGCATTTCGTATTCGGATAGCTCATTTTCACGTCGCGGTTGCACGATGGCCATTTTTATAGTTTCAATTGGATAGAGAATGCAGTAAGCCATGTATGCGCCCAGGGCGTACAGCATCATTTGCGGATTACGTTCAGCGCTTACCGGGACTCCTTTACCGTATTTAAAATCGATTACGTGCATCACGTTTCCGCCAATTATGATACAGTCGCCGGTGCCGAATCCTTCCGGAGCATACGCGCTGTAATCCAATCTTTTCTCAATCGCAATATAGGGTGGTGCGCTAAAGCTGTGTACGATTTTTGACAGGTAATCCAGGTATGTATCGGTATGCTTTAGCATTTCTTCCTGGTACAGCGGGTTTTCTTGCAGTACTTTAAGTCTTTTAGCAAACGTTTTCGGGCCCATCGGTTCAGTGAAGTGCTTTTTAGCTTTCAATTCTGCTATCGCGTGCGCCAGTTTTCCCTCGTCTGCGTATTCGCTTTTCGTTTCGGGAAGCGTCTCTTCGAGCCTGGCTGATGGAGTACATATTAGCCATTTATGAGAGCTGCTAGCGGATAGCAGGGCGTGTTGTTCGGGGCTGCTCATATTTTTGCCCCCAGTGCTCTAAGCTGAGTAGCGAAAGCACCGTATTGCTCTTTAGGCAGCATCATGAGAGCATCTACCCCAAAGGACTTTAACAATGCAATTATTCTGTCTCGTTGTCCTGCATCTATCAGTTGGGTAGCGGCTACGGCTAGTTGCTCCACGGTGTAGGTCTGAGTGGCAGTAGGTACGGTTGCAGCAGGGGCGGCTGGCGGAGGTGCCACGGGAGCAGCTGTCGGTATAGTGGTGGGAGTCGGTACTACCGCAGGCGCAGGTACTTGTGCAGCAGGTGCTTGTGCAGCAGGTGCTTGCATAGTAGGTACGGAATCCTCAGACAATATCGGCTTATTAATAGCTTGGGCGGCTGCTTCAATATGTTTTTCGGCTACTTTGGTAGCTTCAAATAACGCTTGTAAGGTTCCTGTTTTAGCTGCATGTACCACTTCATCGGGTGTAAATTCGATTAAGATTTTCAATTTTTATTCCTCCTTATCTATTTGGTTTATAGACATTTAGACCGATTTTGATATCGTCCTTGCCAACTGGCTGATTCCCCTCGGTGCTGGCTATGACGATAGATTTTCCACTAGATGATGGCCCATACTGTTTAGATAGGTCCACTTCTATTAACAATTTATCTCCGTTGACGGTAAACTTAACATTTTTCAATTTACTTATCTCCCTTCTGTTTCTTTCGTTCACCTATTTTATTTAAAATGTCTGCAATAACCACGCCTGTTTTGGTTAGCTCAACGTCGTTTTGAATTAACTTTTTTTGGTTCATCCGGACAAGCTGCTTCCGTGATACGAGGATGAGATTATCCGGACTAAGATTGAGTTTATTGCCATCCCCAAATATTATTGCGTGTCCTCTAGGAATGGGGCCGTGTACCTGTTCCCATATAATTTGGTGTTTTAATCGCCATTTGTTTGGATCAGCAATTTTTATTTCGACATATCCGTCAACGTTGACCCGTTCAGATCCCACTGGCCGATAATTAGCCGGCATATGCCCTTTTTTGAACTGGGTGGGCGGCCATCCGCCAACGCCCTTTTTGCCTTTGTTCCAGGGCACAAGACCTTTTTGAAACCGTGTTTTTAAACCGAGAAGAGACCCATCCGGCAATATTTTTGTATCTCTTCCATTATGCAAACCGTGTCTATCTGCAAGAGAAACCATTGCAGACCTACTTATTGAGAATCCAAATTGTTTATTAAATTTTTCAGCCAGCTCTTGGAACGGACATCCAGAGATATTGGCGGCTAACCATGCAATATGTTCTGCAGTATACTTACGATTCATGACCTTCCCTCCGGCTTAATTTCGGCCATAATCAGCTTTTAGATTATCCGGAATTTTTTTAGGGTGTTTTCCGTCAGCCCCCGGGACAGGTGAGGCAGGAACCATGCCGGTAAAAATATCCGGCAAAGCTTTAGTGTCGGCGAAATACTCTTCTTTGAGCCTCATGGTATTAAGCGCCAGATTCCCATTGTTGACAATCTGCTGCGCGATATTGGTGATGGCCTTTGCCCGGTTAATTTCCTCGACGAGCTTGTCGCCAGTAAGCTCCTCGTCACCCAACCTCTCCAACTGGGCAAAAAGGTGATTGTTCAGGTCGCTAAGCGTGTTTTTAATCATCGTTACCCTCCAGCCACATAACTTTTTTTCGTTGCTTCCCGTATTTCACAGCCTCATCAAAATTCGGTACATACAAATCAATATGCTTCCCTTTTACCAATTCCCCAGTATCCTCCGCCCGGGCAAATCCGTATCCCTCCACCCAGAGTTTTGTCCCGAGGGGTATCACCTTCGGATCCACGGCTGCCGTTCCTGGCCTGGGGATGGTGCCTGTCCGTGTCCGGGGAGAGTAACTCCTGGAAGCCAGTTTTGGCCTCCAAGAGTTCAAACCGTTCCGGTCATCGTGCGGGGAATAGGCTGTTGTTTTAAATTCATCTATTCCCAGTCGGTCAAGGAACTGTCGGATTTCTTCTCTAAATGCCTTGGATTCGTCTAGTTGTCTTTTCATATCCTGTATGTCCATTCGGGTATCATTTATGATATTGGTGAGGTAAAATATACACGTAGCCATGATTAAAAGCATCGCTATTACCAGAAGAACCAAGAAAACAAAGAATATTTGCTTCATGATGAACAGTCCTTTGTAATGGTTGCCTCGCATTTCTCACATATCCAATCATTAGGGTCCGCGCTGTACCAATCAGCCCCACAACCTGGGCAGGTCCTTTTCTCAGCCATAACTAAACCTCTTTTCCATGTTAGTTTTCATTTGGCTCCTGATCAGCCGGCATGCTGACGGGAGCTTTTCTTATTTCTTCACTGGTACACATCATCATCGAATACGGAACTACTTTTAGGACTATACTTGTCCTTTGACACTCGCCATCATAGTTATATATGCATTTTGAATTGTCGCAGTAGATATCAGTCACTGTCCTTCACCTCTTTCAAAGGTCACGTCTTTCCCATCGTTTACAATTACCGCAATGCCTTTTTCGTGTAGTGAAATCGCCTGATCCAGCGTTATTTGATTGCTTGAATTTTTGTAAACTGGCATTCTTTTGTCCCTCCCTTCCGAATATTCCGTTTTGTGTTACCATGCCGGTGTACTACCTCCATAAAATCAGGCGTATCTTTTGTCACAAACCAGTTGTCAGGATTAAGCCGGCGGGACTTCATGAGTAACTTTTGTCTCATGGTTGGTCTCTTGCCGTTTTTCATCCATGCGCCCTCCTTAAATTTGGTTCACCATCAGCGGGCACCAGCGCGGGCATTCTTGCCCGGTCCAGTTTTCATCGTCTTTTATCTTTTGCCAGTGCCGGGCGGTGCAATAGTGGGCATATGGCCGTAGCTTCTTCTGGCCGGATATAATATCTCCGTTGGGCAGACGCAGTTCGCCTGGTTTGTGGATGTATCCATGATATCTACATTGGCTGCAGGTGATTTTGCTCATGTCGCTTCGCTCCTTTTTCTTTCCAAAATGATTTGCCATGCCCAGGCTATCATTATTAGCTTAAATTCATAGTCTTTCCTTTCTTTTGGCTTTTAAAGTGGCGACCCCGCACCATTTGTCCCCAGGCCGAATACCCCAAATTTCACAGGCCTTGCGTTTAGCATGTTGGCTATTTTGGGCTACCAGGTGTAGTATGCGTTCGGATGGCGATGTGACCTCATAGAGATAGAGCATTGGTGCTGTCTCCTTTTAGGTAGGATTTTCCTCTCTTCTGTTGAAATTGGTAGTTGTCCAGACTATCCAAATTCTACTGAGTTTGTTCGTCCATTTTCTCACCCCGCTTTCTTTTCGACGTGCCCGCAATGTTCACAAAATACATGAGTTGCGGTTTCAGTTAATAATCCGCTTCCGCATTGTTCACACCGTTCCATATCGCTTCACCTCGCTTTCATGCCCGGCCAATGTCTGGGACCCATCCCGGAGTAATAACCTCATAAACTACGGCCGGTTTTTTATATAACTGGTTTTTAGGTCTTCCCCTCCGTCTGGGGGCTTCTATAACTATTGCTGGCTGAGGTTTGTTTTTCTTTGCCTCTATCCAGGCATCCAGTTGTTGAGCGTCTACCTTCCATCTCCCGCAGATGAAGTATGCAGGAAATGTGGGATCGGTTGCTATTAGCTTCCTGATGCAGGTATCGCCCATATCAAGCTTCTCACGAGCTTTTTTGAGAGATATCATCCGGCGTTCGATGGTGGACACCTCCTTCTGACCCTCTTACACCGCTTTCTTACTCGTCGCTTTGCCTTCGTC
The DNA here is from genome assembly GCA_024655825.1 of Peptococcaceae bacterium. Taxonomy (NCBI): domain Bacteria; kingdom Bacillati; phylum Bacillota; class Clostridia; order Eubacteriales; family Peptococcaceae; species Peptococcaceae bacterium. The sequence goes on from JANLFJ010000018.1 coordinate 33,442, forward strand.
CGGGAAAAACAGCGTCCAGTCAAAACCAAGCACAGCAGCTATTTTTTTAGCTACCTCTACGGAGGGAGAAGAATCTCCACTTTCTATTTTAGATATTAAGGTTCTATCCTTGTTGATTAGACTTGCTAATTGTTGTTGTGTGAGACCCTTCTTCTTCCTTTCACGTTTTAAATCCATTTTTATCACCACCTTTGTGAAGTTTCTTCTCCTATGCTTGATTATATGTGAATAATTTTCGCATGTCAATATATTTTGTGGAGATTTTTCACATATATTGTTATGTGAATTATTTTCACATATAATTAAATAAAACTCTGAAACATTGGGGTGAAAAAAGTGAAATTAAGTGAAAAATTGAAGGAACTTCGGACATCAAAGAAACTAAACCAAAGCGATGTTGCCGATATATTAAAAATTGATAGAAGCACTTACGGAAAATATGAAACCGGTGATAGCTCGCCAGATTATGAGAAACTGATTAAACTAGCCGATCTCTTTGACTGCTCTGTTGATTACCTCCTGGGCCGCACAGACATAAAAACCCCTATCGAAACCATCGCCGCCCACCATGACGGAGATGACTGGACAGAGGAAGAACTGGAGGATATTGAAAAGTTTAAGGAGTTTGTCCGGTCTAAAAGAGATAAGAGGAAATTATTTTAAGACGAATCAGATAAGACAATAAGTAATCAATGAGGTTACAATGTACGAAACGCTCCTTGAAGAAGCTGCCAAAGAGCAGATCGAAATCGCATATCTCCCGTTAAAAGACAGGCTGAAAGGCTTATACGGTGATAACGTCATTGCCATTAACAGCAACATAAACACTACTGCCGAAAAGGCCTGCATCCTGGCCGAAGAGCTTGGCCACTATCACACAACGGTTGGTGATATCCTGGATCAAACCAAGCTTAATAATAAGAAACAAGAAAAGCGTGCCCATGTGTGGGCATACAAAAGACTTGTGCCGCTGGATAAATTAATATCAGCGTATGAAGCAAGAGTTATGAACAGATTTGAATTGGCTGAATACCTAGGCGTAACTGAAGATTTTTTAAATAAAGCGATTGACTACTATAAAGAAAAATACGGCCTCTACTACCGTATCAGAGATTACTTTATTTGCTTTGAACCATTAATGATTATCGAAGCGTTTAATGACAAAAAATTTTTACCCTAATAACCGAATATATGTTCGTTATAAGGAGGCTTTTATGCAAAAGTATACAACCAGAATAGATAAAATAGCGGAAAAACACTACCGTATTGTCATTAATTTGGGCCGGGATAAGAACGGTAAGTATCCCAAAAAACGCCGTGATGTTCACGGTACACGCCCGGAGGCCGAAGAGGTCCTCCGGCAAATGCTAGATGAACTGGAAAACCCGCCTAAGAGGTTTTCCGAACAATTAACCGGCGAGTTTCTCCTTCTATGGGTGAATACCATCGCAAAGCCCGATTTGGAGCAAAACACTTATGAAAGCTATAAATGGGAAATCGAAAGGCATATTAATCCTTGTATAGGACATATTCCCCTTTGTGAGCTTACACCTATGCACATCCAAACATTTTACAGCTATTTGGCAGAAGCCGGCAAGCTTCGTGGCAAGGGCGGGTTATCCAACCGGTCTGTGATCTATAAAGGGGCTATACTAAACCAGGCTCTTGCCAAGGCCGTCGATCTTGAGCTAATAGAAAAAAATCCCTGTGACAGCGTAAAGCCGCCCAGAGATAAAAAGAAAAAGCAAAAAAAGGATGAAATGATTGTCTTAACAAAAGAGGAGCTAAAAACTTTTCTGGCCGATACAAGAGACCATCCAGATTGGGCGCTCATACACACGGCAGCTTATACCGGCATGAGGCAATCAGAGCTTTTAGGTTTACGCCGCGAGGATATTCTATGGAAACAAAAGAAAATTCGTGTCAAGATGACTCTGCACCGGCTTCAAAATGGAGAATACGAACACCGGTCACGAACAAAAAACACTACAAGCACAAGACTTATTCCGGTAACACGACGGGTTTTGGCAGTCCTCAGATGGCACTTATGGAAGCAGTCAAAATCAATTAAAAGCACACCGAAAAACCAAAAATTTAATTCCCTTGTTTTTCTCGACCAGGAAGGCATACCGCTTGACAGAAGAAACTTGTCTCATCGTTTTTCTAATCTTGCGGCTAAAATGGGCTATCCCGGGATGAGATTTCATGATTTACGTCATACCCACGCAACAATTCTTTTGGCTGCTGGTGAAATGATCAATGCCGTAAGTGAAAGGTTAGGCCATGCTGACGTTCAAACTACCCTCAATACCTATGGACATGTACTTCCCAAAAAGGCTGACGATACTGCGGAAAAATTTGATAAGCTACTCCAGTGATATTTTTTTAGCCCATAATTAGCCCATTTTTAGCCTTTAGCCTATTGTTTTATGCCTAAAAAGCAAAATAAAAAAGGCCCGAACGCCTTGTGTCTGTAGTGGTGCGGCTGAAGGGACTTGAACCCCCACGTCCTTGCGAACACTAGAACCTGAATCTAGCGCGTCTGCCAATTCCGCCACAGCCGCATGTGCATGATACATATTATATTTTAGACTTCCCACTAAAAAAAGCAAGTGAAAAATTGTTATCCTCTTGGCTGGGGCGGCAGGAGTCGAACCTACGCATGACGGAGTCAAAGTCCGTTGCCTTACCAACTTGGCTACGCCCCAGTAAATGGTGGAGGGGGTAGGATTCGAACCTACGAAGGCAGTGCCAGCAGATTTACAGTCTGCCCCCTTTGGCCAGCTCGGGAACCCCTCCATTTATCATGTTTGTTGTCCTGGATTCTAGGAATGGAGCCGACGATGGGACTCGAACCCGCAACCTGCTGATTACAAGTCAGCTGCTCTGCCAATTGAGCTACGTCGGCACATTCGCTGGCGGTCAATAGCCGGCACTAGTTGAACTGTCGACCATTCCACCAGTAATGAGTTTATAGATGGCGGAGCTGACGAGAGTCGAACTCGCGATCTCCTGCGTGACAGGCAGGCATGTTAGGCCACTACACCACAGCTCCGGCCCGGGATATGTGAGGCGAGAGGTTAGAAGCAAGATTGTCCTGTTCCCAACTTCCCACTTTTCACTTGTTTTATGGTGACCCGGACGGGAATCGAACCCGTGTTACAGCCTTGAAAGGGCCGTGTCTTAACCGCTTGACCACCGGGCCATATGACAATTATTCATGGTCGGGGCAGAGGGATTTGAACCCCCGACCCCCTGGTCCCAAACCAGGTGCGCTTCCAAGCTGCGCTATGCCCCGTTTTGACGTGGCGAATTATATATTAACAAATTATCACCCTGAGGTCAAGAGTAATTGCCATCCATTTGTAATTGCCATCCATTTTTATAGTACGCGCTGTTGATAATTCCTGTCATAAATGTCTCGCTTGTAAATAATTATTATTAGATAAGTTCCTGGCCACGAGGTGATATATATGTTTCCCATCAACCGTTTAATGGAAAAAAAAATATTAAGCAACATCAACCGTATTGTGCATATCCTTATTGAATTAAGCCACCAGGAAGAGTCGAAAAAGAAGCCTTTTCTTGACGAAGCCGTTTTCTTGCTCAAGGAAATACACCCCCTCCTTTTGCGCCTGGTAGACGGTAAAGAAGCGCTGATGGAATCGTTAATCAGGCAGCTTGTTTCCCAAAAACTCCCTCATCCTTCTGTTTTAAAAAGTTTCGGTACCCTGCAAAAGGATTTAACCATCATCATCGGGCGGGTCCTGAGCGAAGACCAAACCGCACCTATTATTAAAGAAGACACCTTGCCCGCTGGCGAAGCCTGTTCCCATGATATGGAAGGTGCGCCACCGGAACCGGTCCTGGATGAGAACCCCATAAATGATATAGTTGATACATGTACCGCAGCACCTGTGGAAGATGCGGCCGAGACACCTGTAGCCCAGGATTTGGTCGAACCTGCCAGCGACGAACCTCCCCCGCCGGCAGAAACTGATTCCGGCGCCTTGCCCGCCGCGGAGCAAGCTGATTTGACCTCTTCGCAACCGGACCAAGAGGTTCAAGAAAAAAAATCCGCAGGTAATCTACACTGCCTCATTAAAAGCATGTATACAAATGAAACAGTCATCAAAGGTTTCATTTTTTATAACCTGTCATTTGACTACTATTTGCCGGAAAGAAAAACCGCAATCATGGTCAAGAAATATAAGCGAACAAAAAACGGAATACATGATTATCTCTTGAAGAAAAACGGTATAATCCTTGTGGAAATTGAACCGGAAGAAAGCAATAATCTCCATGCTCTTTCCCAGAAATTACCCCGCTTTTCTTGATCTCTCTGTAAAGCTGTAAAACCTATTCTATTTCCATGTTATGGTTATTTTATCCTCTTGCTGCAGCTCGTAAGTGTATTCCTTTTCTTCGCCGTTTACCAAAAGAACAAGTCTTGTTTTGCCTGGAGGCGGCTGGGGTGAAAAATCTATCTCTTTGAACACATCAATCAGGATTGGCCTAAATTCATGCGGGCTCAAGTCATATTGTATTCTATCTCCCGCTTTCACTGGTGTCTGCAGTTCCGCCGCCTCGTCATTTACCCTGATCTGGCTGTTTTTTAGGACAACTTTTTTATTATTGACATATACCACAAATTTATTTCCTGTTTCATGCGGCAGGACATCCGCCACTTTTAGTTCAGGCAATTTATAGAGGATTTTGTCTCCGGGGCCAACCGTCTCCCCTGGCTTTGCCGGCCGGCCGTTCTTTTTTATCACCGCCAGGTCAAGGAGGCTTACTTCCTTCTGGTTGATTTTGATTTTTTGTTTTTTATCCGCCAATCCCATGCTTTCAAGAACTTCACCAATTGTCCATTTCATGTTGACTTGAACTTTGCAGCCGTCCCTGATCTCATCATCAATGGAGATAACGGATTCGCCTTCACGAATGACCGGCATCAATTCAAAGCTTTTTTCATTGACGGTACAGCACCCGGCAGCATCTTTCAGAATATCACGGAACGTACCTCGTCCGTTTTCACCGGTTGTTCCCGGTTCAAACATGATGCGGTCCCCGTTTTTTACCTTGTCGTTAAACAGGGCGATCTTTTCGTTTAAAAGTACGCGTCCTGGCTTGCCTGGTTTGCCTGGAATTGTGTATAAACGACCGTTTATTTCGCAGCTCAGGGCCATCCCCGGCCTGCCGTATATATCCTTAAGGTTATAGCCGCCAGCGATAACTGCCTCGGCCACATTATTCTGGGAAAGGTTGAGAAGCGTAACCGGCGCGCCGTTCACATTTACAGTTATAAATCCCATGGTGGAGCAAGTTAAAGCAGTATAGGCAATCCCCAACACGGTAATGAACGATGGGCCGCTGTATTCGCCGGGAAGATTGCGGACCATTGACAGCTTCTCGACCTGCTGGACTACTACCCTATTTTCCGGTATTTCTAAAGCCCTTGCAAGGCTGGCTGGAAGTCCCGGCGTCAGGCTTCCACCGCCGACAAGGAGCACAGCCTGCGGTGGTTTGCCATTCAGGGCCAGTATTTCCCTGGCTAGTGCCCCAGCTAGGTTGTTGACGGCAGGTTCCAGAAACGCTTTGGCTTCAAGGCTGGAAATAGCCTGCTCTATTCCCAACACATCGGTGGTTATAATCTCGTCTTTAGTGTTAAGCTGAATTTTAACCTCTTCCGCCTTGTTAAAATCCAGCAGGTATTTGTCGCTCAAAGCTTCTGTTATTTCATCTCCGGCCATTGGAACCATGCCAAAAGCCGATATGCTGTTTTCTCCGCAGACCGCAATATCCGCTGTTCCGGCACCGATGTCAACCAGCACAAGATTGAGACGGCGCATCGCCGGGGTCAAGATCAGGTTGGCGACAGCTATTGGCTCCAGAGTAATGCTGTAAAGCTCAAGGCCAGCAAGATTAACGGCAGCCTGCAAGGAGTCGACCACTATCCTGGGCAAAAACGTGGCCAGTACATCCACCTCGGCTTCCTGTCCTCTTTGTCCTGCAAGCGAGCCGATTTTTATACCGTCTAGTCTTTCTTCAACGATGCTGTAACCCACACAATAATACTGCTGGGAAAGAGGCGTCTGCTCGAAGCGCGTAATGGGAAGGGAAAGCTGCGCGTGCTGGACGGCCTGCAGTTCGAGGGAAACAAGGTCTTCCCTGGAAATGACCGTGCTCATGGGATACTTCTGTTTAGCTTTCCCTTTAACTGTGATCAGGGAACGACCTGCAGCCGCAACCGCCACCTTTTTCAGTTCCTGCCCGGATATTTCTTTCATTTCCAGAACAAGTTCTTCAATCGCCCTGCTGACCTGGTCGACATGATGGATTTGCCCGTCCAGCATAGCCCTTGACTTGTGTTCTTTATAACGAAGATGTGAAACAACCAGGTTTTCTTTTTCCATCCTGGCTAAAAGGGCCATAACTGTTCGCGTCCCGATATCCAGCACGAAAATGTCGCCCTGCACGGACTTCACCCCATTTATGAATTGATAATATTTATACTTTTTTGTAGAAAAAAATGGCTACAGGCTGAAAACCAATCTCCCTGGCCTGAATAATTTGCTCGGTGCTTCCGGTAAACAGTATTCCTCCCCGCCGGAGGGCTGAATGAAGCTTGTTATAAAGCAGTGTTTTTGACTCCTCTGTAAAATAAATCACGACATTCCGGCAAACGATCAAATCGAGCTGTTTCGGAAAACTGTCCCTCAGCAGATTGTGGCATTTGAATGTCACCATTCTTTTAAGGGTGTCCACAACCAGGTACCCGTTATCCTGCACCCTGAAATACTTCTTCAGGTACGCAGCAGGAAGGCCAGTCACTGCCTTGGCCGGATAAAAGCCTTCTATCGCTTTATTTAACGCCCTTTGATCGAAGTCTGTGGCCAGGATCGTGTGCTGGCCTGCCGGAGCCGCCTCCGAAAGGAGCATCGCCAGGGTATAGGGCTCTTCGCCTGTTGAGCAGCCCGCACTCCATACTCTCAAATTAGGAGATTGGATCAAAAGAGAAGGAAGAATCTGCTTTTCCAGCACTTGCCATTGCGAAATATTGCGAAAAAACTCCGAAACATTTATCGTCAGATGGTCAACAAACCTTTCCAGCACTTCTTTTTCGTTTTTCATTCGTTTGATAAACGAAACATAATCCTCAATGTTCAAGGCCCTCATCAACGAGTTGATTCTTCTTTCCATTTGCGGCCTTTTATAGCCTGTCAAATCGATGTCCAGGTTCTTCTTCAAATCGACCAGGAATCTTTCGTATTCGTCCATCAGCTTACCACGCCCCGGTTGGATTCTTCAAACATTTCTTGCTTTGCTTAATTATTCCCTAGTATTCCCTGTTATAAATAAATTGACCAATCTTTCTTAAGGTAGCGGTTGTACTGTTATCAGGGAGTTCTTCCAGCTGCCGGAGAGCTTTTTCTACAAACTTGTTGGCTATGCCGAGAGAGTAGTCGACCGCTTTCGTTCCCGCAACAATCCTAATCACTTCCAAGACGTCTTCCCGGGAAAGAGATTCCTGTTCAAGCGCCTTTTTTATTTCCTGTTTTACGGAGGTCTCACCGTATCGAAAAATATAAATCAGCGGTAAAGTCATAACACCCTGAAGAAGATCGGCGCCAACCGGTTTTCCCAGCGTTTTTTCGTCAGCAACAAAGTCTAAAACGTCATCTGTTATTTGAAAGGCCATACCGATGTTATGGCCATATCTTCCTAGCGCCTTTACCACCTGGGGTTCGGCCCCCGCAGCCAGCGCTCCTGCCTGGCAGCTTAGTGTAATCAAAAGCGAAGTCTTTCTCTTTATCCTGTATAAATAATTCCGCATATTCTGCTGCCACTGGTAGGACGAAGCTATCTCCTCAATTTCTCCCCGGCACATTTCCATACTGGCAACAGCCAGCAAGTTGTTGATCTCATGATTCTTATACCCGTCAATAATGCTCAAGGCCGTGGCAAACAAGAAATCGCCAAGATAGAGAGAATACTCGTTTCCGAAAAGGCGGCGTATTGTCGGTTCTCCTCTTCTCGTATCGGATGAATCAATAACATCATCGTGAATCAAAGATGCCATGTGTACCATTTCTAAGGCTGCGGCTAGCGGTATTATTTTCTCGCTGTCCCCATTCCCGTAGCGTGAGGCCAAAATGGTAAAAGCCGGCCTCATTCTCTTGCCCCCTGCTTTCAGCAGGTGCATAAAACCGCATCTCAGGCGTTCGTGCGTATCCTCAAAAGACTTGACCAGGTAATCATCAACTTTTTGCAGTTCCGGTTCTATTATGTTGAACAGCTGTCTGATTTTCATTATCTTACATCCTCGTCAAAAAACTACATGCACCCCTTCAACAGGGAAGGCTGCTGCAATCCCCATTTTTCGCCGAGATAAAGCAGCATGCCGCTAAAAATGTCCCTCTCCGGGCTTGCCGGCAGCAGCTGGAGATGATCCCAGCACTGCTGCCAGTTGGTAAGGTATTCAGTCACCGGTTCGCCTGTTTCCGAAACCCCTCTCAATATTCCCAGGTGATAGCCAATTTCTCTCAGCTTTTCAGTTATATACGTACTGCCGGCTGCCGCATGCGCCCCCAGGAAACAAGCGCTTCCGCTGATAAGGGCATAAATTCTGATTTCATGCCTGCGTACGGGAAGGTGTTGCTGCTTGGAGTAGTCCATCAGGACCATTTCTTCATGGATCGACTTTATCAAGGAAGTAAGAGGAGAAAGGTACTGCTTAAGCCCATAGCGGCAAATATCATAATAAACCTGGCTGTACAGCAGGTCGCCTGCCAGGATGGTCAACTTGGTTTTCTGCTTCTCCCCACTTGCCCCATCACTACCAGGGAGCATCCAGTGGAGCCTTGAGGCATAGTTTAAAAGATGGAGTATTCCGGCGAGTTGAACCACCTTGATATTTGTATCCCTAACGAGTTTGGCCGACAGCAAACAACACGCCGGCAGCCAGAGCCTGTTTTCCCTGTCAAGCGGGTAATTCTCCTCAATGAATGCAAATCCTGCGTTTTTGGTAAGGATACGGCGTGTTTTCGATTCAATGGCTGTCAATTCAGGTAAAAAAGCAAGGACGGCTTGTTTGAGCATAAATAATACCCCCTATTCGTGTATTATACCAAAATATATGCCTCTTGATGTGTATTCTTTTTTATTTAAACCAGCCCTCCTTAAAAAGCCTTATAAAAACGATAAACGCCAATCTCTCATCGTCGCGCGAGAGCTGGCGTTTTACCGTTTTTTCGTACTTCGAGGTAAAATAAATATCCCTCCTAAAGATTTACCGCTTCTTTTTGGTTCTCACATATCCCTCGTTTTACTTCAGTAGCGGTCATGTGTCCGGCCTTGAATTTTTCCACCAGGTAGTTGCAGGCATCCCATGGGTTTACGGTATTCCCGCAGGTGAAGACATCTACGGCTGCGTATCCCAGTTCGGGCCAGGTGTGAATTGCCAGATGCGATTCGGAAATTACTACCACTCCGCTCACGCCCTGCGGGCTAAACTTGTGAAAGACGAATTCTCTCACTTCGGCCCCGGCCTCAAGAGCTGCATTGACCATGTACTCTTCAACCTTTTTGACATCGTTCAAGACCTCAAATTGACAATCGTAAATTTCGGCCAGCACATGACGGCCCAGTGCTTTCATTTACCATGCCCCCTTTAAAGTCTATTCTTTACCACCAGTAATTATGGTCCAAAACCAATCAAAATAAATTTTAGCACAAACTGAATTGATGTCAACCATAAATATTTTTTCTGTTAACCAGATTTATTTACAGGTTTTCCCTCTTCTTTATTATATTATGCAGGCCATCAATTTCAGCAACCAATGAAGTCAACCGGATTGACTCCCCCGGCTGTCCACAAGCCAAATACTTGGCGCTCATAAAATAGCCGGTAAAATAGAAAAACGCCAAAGCTCAGATCGCTTTGGGCCTGATTTTCCGCCTCTTTGTTCGATAAATCTTCGATAATTAAATGGTCGGAGCGACTGGACTCGAACCAGCGGCCTCCACCACCCCAAGATGGCGCTCTAGCCAAACTGAGCTACGCCCCGACAACCACAGTTGATATTATATAACCCATCTTTACCTGTGTCAAGGCTGCTGAGCAACTATCCGAATTCATATAACGTGCCTTCAGAAGCGATATCGAGTATATATGTCTCAGCTTGTATACCCATTTTCCCCCAGGCTGATTTCATCTCTTCGCCTATTTGTTGACACCGGCTGTCGCAAAACGCCAGTATGGAAGGCCCGGCACCGCTCAGGCAGCTTCCCAGAGCCCCGGAGGCCAGAGCCGAACTTATTACTTCTTTTAACCCCGGAATCAGACCCTGGCGATACCGCTGGTGAAGCAGGTCCTCCATGGCAAACGCCAGGTGGGTGTAATCACCTGTCAGTATTGAAGCAATAAAAAAGCCAAAACGCCCCGTGTTTTTTACAGCATCCCGGTGTGAGATTTCTCGCGGCAGCACTTGGCGTGAATCTGCCGTTTTTACTTCAAAGTCCGGCACCGCTACAACTACCTGCAGTGGTTTTGAAGGCATTAATTTAAAGTACTTGAATCCTTCAGGATGGGCCATGCAAATCACCAGGCCTCCCAGCAATGCCGGCGCGGCATTGTCGGGATGCCCTTCCAGCACGGCGGCCATGTTCAGGAGTTCCTCATTATCAAGGCCTGCTTCCAGCAGGACGTTTCCGGCTACCAGTCCAGCTAAAGAAAGAGTCGCGCTGCTCCCCAACCCTTTGGCCCGGGGCACCCGCGCTCGCAGGGCAATTTCCAGCGGCGGCATCTCCTTTTTGACCCTGGCTTCAACATAACGGACAGCCCGGTGAACCAGGCTGTCCTCCGGCAAGACCTTGCACCCTTCCGGTTTTTCTTCCTCTTTCCCACTGTAATAAATAAAAAACTCGTTATACATATCCAGGGCTATGCCTGCAAGGTCAAAACCAGGACCCAGGTTGGCCGAAGTGGCGGGCACTTTTATCCTCAACATAGCAGTTTTCAGTTCTCCTCAACCCTGATCAGGTTATCAATTTCTCTAGTAATGGACATTTCCCTGATTATCCTGAGAGCATCCTGTATATCGCTCTCTTTTACGGCGTGCGTGATCACTACCAGTTCGGCAACTCCTTCGTTCCTACCGTTTTTTTGGATTACGGAGGCCAGGCTGACTCCATGATTGCCAAAAACTCCGGCGATGCTGGCCAGTACACCCGGCCTGTCCAGTACATGCAGGCGCAGGTAATACTTTGTGGTAATCTCCCCGATCGGTTTAATCTCCTTGTGCTCATAACAGGTGCAGCTGAAGCGGCCTGTACTCTTCTGTCTTAAGTTGTTAACAACATCGATTATGTCCCCAACAACCGAACTGGCGGTCGGCATCTGTCCGGCCCCGCGCCCGTAGAACATTGCGTCCCCGACTGCGTCTCCCCTTACAAACACAGCATTATACGAATCATGCACATTGGAAAGCGGATGGAAAACCGGGATCAGGACAGGATGGACCCTGACTTCAACTTTTTTGTTCTCTTCACGAGCGATGCCCAGCAGTTTGATGACATAACCCAAATCCCTGGCATGCTGGAGATCCCTGGGGGTTATCGAGGTGATGCCCTCCACGTACACATCCTGGAATTTTACCCTGGTGTGGAAGGCCAGGGATGCCAGAATCGCAATCTTGCGGGCAGCGTCAAACCCGCCGATATCCGCTGCCGGGTCGGCCTCGGCGTATCCCAGGTCCTGCGCTTCCTTCAGCGCAGTCGCAAAATCGAGTCCTTTTTCCGACATTCTTGTGAGTATATAATTGGTTGTCCCATTAACTATCCCCATCACCTGGTTAATGTTATTCGCCGCCAAGCACTGTTTAAGCGGAGTTATAATGGGAATGCCGCCGGCAACGCTTCCCTCGAAATACAAGTCAACCCCGGCGTTTTTGCTGGCCTCAAAGAGCTCCTCCCCATACTCAGCCAGCAAATCCTTGTTGGCTGTTACCACATTCTTACCGTGTTTGAAGGCCTCCAAGATGTAACTGCGTGCCGGTTCGATGCCGCCCATTAATTCTACTATTATTTTTATCTCAGGATCGGAAATTATTTCCTCCCAGTTACCCGTTATAACTCCTGCGGGAAGCTCCACCTCTCTTTTTTTGCGGGTATCTCTCACCAGAACTTTTTTAATGTTGAGGACCGCGCCGCACCTTTCGCGCCAGTACCCGTCATTTTTACGAATAACCTTTACGACCCCCTGTCCAACTGTACCGAGACCCAAAACAGCAATATCCACTCTGTCCAACTTGTGTCACCTCCTAGCTATGCGCAACAATTTCTACCCTTTTAACCCCGTCAATCTCCTGCAGCTTTTCAATTAATTCTTCCATATCTCCGGTAACTTCCAACGTATCTATGCTCAAGGTCACAACTGCCAGCCCTTGCAAGGGAAGTCCCTGGTTAATGGTCAGGACGTTCCCTTTCATCCCTGCCACTGTGTTCAAAACGTTGGAAAGGACTCCCGTGCGGTGTTCAAGGATCAGCGAAAATGTGACTATTTTTTCCTTAGCCGCCTGGTAAAAAGGAAATATACCGTCCCTGTACTTGTAAAACGCGCTGCGGCTTATTCCTACCATTTCCACAGCCTCGTTAACGGTGAGCGCCTCGCCCCGCGTCAAAATCTCTTTTACCACGGCAGTTTTAAGAATGGCTTCAGGCAAAATATCCTTGCTTACCATGTAAAACTGCTTGCTGCGCTTGCTGTTCAATACTTCTTCACTCCGCTTCTTCGTGTCCTTTCCATGTGGATTTGACTCTTTGCATGGTAGACATTATATCATCTAACTCCACACGTATCAATAAAAAATTATTTAAAGCGTTTCACGGCGGCAAACAAAGAAAAAATCGGTCTCATCGACCGACTCTGTTAAATGATTATACAGATGATACCCCCGCTCCCTTCGTTTACAATCCTGTTGAGCGTTTCTTTCAATTTAGCCTGGGCGTTTTCAGGCATGGTCTGCAGCTTGTTTTGAATACTCTCCTTAACCAGTTCATGCAGGGACTTGCCGAAAATATCATACGACCATATCTGGGAAGGATTCTCCTGAAACTTTTCAGTTATATAACGGGCCAGATCGGCGCATTGTTTTTCCGTGCCCATCAGTGGAGTGATTTCCGCCGATATGTCAGTGCGAATAATATGCAGCGCTGGAGCGCTGGCCCTCAATTTAACACCGAAAAGCCCTCCCTGCTTGATGAGTTCGGGTTCTTCCAGCTTTATTTCCGAAATAATGGGGTTAACCATCCCATACCCGGATTCCCTTACTTGTATCAGCGCTTCCGCTACTTTATCGTACTCAGCTTTGGCCGAACCCAGTTCCTTCATGATCCGCAGCAGGTCATGGTCACCTTCAATTTGAAAACCGGTCTTTTCATTGAGAACCTTATAAAAGAGCCCTTCTGCCGCCGTCATTTCTATTGATGCGGTTCCTGTACCCATGTTCATATTATCCAGGACAACCTCATGCACAAAATCAAGCTTGGATAGCACTTCAATAGCTTGATCAATATCTCTGAGCCTCCTCACGTCGCTGATCGTTTCATGGACGGCATTCTCAAAATTCTTCCTCAACCAGTGGTCCTCTTCCAGCTCTTCAATCCATTTGGGCAGGCTGACATTTACCTCAGTTACCGGGAATTCAAAAAGTGCCTCCTCCAGCACCTGAAGAATGGCGCTCTGGGAAAGCTGGGCCGCATCAACTGGTATTACAGGCACCTCATAAAGTTCCTCCAATTCCTGGGAAAGCTCAACAGTGGCGACATCGTTCGGCTGCACTGAGTTCAAAAGAATTACAAAAGGCTTGCCCAGTTCTTTTAGTTCTTCCACAACTCTTGCTTCCGCCTCCAGGTAGTTCTCACGCGGTATTTCCGTTATGCTCCCATCAGTTGTTACCACGATCCCTATCGTGGAATGATCGGCGATCACTTTGCGCGTTCCCACTTCTGCCGCCTCCTGGAAGGGCATGGCCTCATCAGACCAGGGAGTCTTAACCATCCTTGGCCCCGTTTCATCTTCATAGCCTTTGGCGCCCGGCACCGTGTAGCCGACACAGTCCACCATCCGCACGCGGACGCTCAGCCCTTCCTTGACCTGGATCTCCACCGCTTCCCTGGGGATGAATTTTGGTTCCGCCGTCATAATCGTCCTGCCCGCTCCGCTTTGCGGCAGTTCATCCGTAGCCCGCTCTCTGTCAAATGGATCAATGATATTGGGAATCACCAGCAGGTCCATGAATCTTTTGATAAAAGTGGACTTCCCTGTTCGAACCGGGCCGACCACCCCTAGATAAACATCACCCCCTGTCCTTTCGGCAATATCCTGGAAAATGCTTTCCACACTATCCCCTCCTTCTAGCTTTCTAACACTAATTTAACAATACATATATACTTACAATTGGACTTATTTATTACAGCAGAAAAGAAATAACCAGGCCTAAGACAAGACGTTTTTTCGCCAAGTAAAGCCCGGTTACTCTCCAGTTAATCGCTCTTTCTTTAATAATTATTCTTCTTTTCTTACCTCACTCTGTTTCCTGCAGCGCCACCTCTTCCACTTCATGCTTTTTATGGCGCATCATTAAATCGATAACCGCCTCCCGCGGGTTCTTTCCGGAAAAAAGTATGTGATAAGTCTCACGACAAATGGGCATGGAAACGCCATATTTCTCGCTCAGGGCACAGGCAGCTTCCGTAGCCTTAATTCCCTCTACCACCATGCCGATCTCTGCTACAGCCCGGTCAACCGGCATTCCTCTGCCTATAAGTATGCCTGCCCGCCGGTTGCGGCTGTGCATGCTGGTGCATGTTACAATCAGGTCCCCGATACCCGTGAGACCGGCAAAAGTCAGAGGATTAGCCCCGGCCGCCACGCCAAGACGCGCGATTTCCGCAGCGCCCCTAGTAATCAATGCTGCCTTGGAATTGTCGCCATAGCCCAGGCCTTCAGCGATCCCTGTACCCAGCGCAATCACGTTTTTCAAGGCCGCGCCGAGCTCAATGCCGATCAAGTCCGGGTTGGTGTAGACCCTGAATTTAGGAGACATAAAAAGGTCCTGAATCTCTTCAGCCGTGCCCCTTCGCTCCGCACCGGCCACTACCGCCGTAGGTATATCCCTGGCCACTTCCTCGGCGTGGCTCGGGCCGGATAGAACGGCGACGCAGGCGCCCAGCCCGGTCAGCTCCTCACTGATAACTTCGCTCAATCGTTTTAACGTTCCAGTTTCAATTCCTTTGGCTGCATTGATTACAACAGAGCCGGTTTTTAGATACGGCCTCAATCTTTGACACATCTCGCGGATACTGTGGGAAGGAACCGATAAAACCAGGTATTTTGCTCCCATAACAGCGCTTTCCAGGTCGCTGGTAACGCTAACCCCATAAGGCAAAACCACGCCCGGCAGATAAAAAATGTTCTCCCTGCTGCGTTTGATCGACTCAATTTTTTCTCTTTCCCGGCCCCAGAGGTTAACTTTCATTCCCTTCTTGGCCAGCAGCATAGCCAGCGCCGTTCCCCAGCTTCCAGCTCCTATAACTGCAGCGTCAGCCAAACAGACTCCCCCCTTCCTTTAATGTCACCAGCGCAGTTTATTCTCCTGGCCTTTGTACAAGCGCACAATATTGGACCTGTGGCGATAAATAACAAATGACGCGGCGCAAATACTGAAAACAAGTATGGACAGCGGTTTGTCCAGCAAGAACACAGAAACCGGCACGCTGGCTGCTCCCAGGATTGAGCCCAAAGAGACATAGCGGGTAAACATGATGGTCAAAACAAAGATTACCAGGGCAATAACAGTTGCATCCGGTACCAGCGCGAGTATAACGCCGAAACCGGTAGCCGCACCTTTTCCTCCCCGGAAACCGAAATAAAGCGGGTAAGTATGGCCGGCTATGGCTGCAGCTCCTCCCAGCACAGCGCAGGATATATCTCCAATGTAAAAACCTGCAGCCACGCTGGCTGCGCCCTTCAGAACATCACCGGCCAGGACGACGGCAGCCGGTTTTTTGCCCAGCACTCTCAGGACATTGGTTCCTCCAGTATTGCCGCTCCCGTAATTCCTGATGTCTATTCCTCTTAAGACCTTCCCGGCAATTATCCCAAAAGAAATGGAGCCGATAAGATAACCGCTGATTATCGAAAACAGCAAAGCCCACATGGCAATCAACCCCTATCCCCTTCTCGTCTTTTTACAGTAAAACGAATCGGTGACCCCTCAAAGCCGAAGTTTTTCCTAAGGACGTTTTCCAGGTAACGCTGGTAGGAAAAATGGAGCAGTTCCGGTTCATTAACGAATAGGACAAAATGCGGCGGTTTAATACCGGCCTGCGTGCAAT
Source organism: Peptococcaceae bacterium (assembly GCA_024655825.1). Taxonomy (NCBI): domain Bacteria; kingdom Bacillati; phylum Bacillota; class Clostridia; order Eubacteriales; family Peptococcaceae; species Peptococcaceae bacterium. Next base: position 49,843 of record JANLFJ010000018.1, read on the forward strand.
AAAATATTTTCAACTTCTTGCCCTTATCCGACGGCGGCGGCGATAACTGCACCGCATCGCTGACAACCTCGTTCAAAACGCTGGTACTGACGCGTTGGGCCTGCTGCTCCGCAACGAAATCGACCAGATCGATTATTTTGATAACCCTCTGGCGGGTCAGCGCCGAAACAAATATGGCCGGCGCATACTGCATAAAAGCCAGTTCTGCGCGTAATTCCCGCTCGTATTTATGTAAGGTCTTCTCATCTTTTTCTACCAGGTCCCACTTGTTAACCGCCAGGACAACCCCCTTGCCGGATTCGTGCACGTAACCAGCTATTTTCTTATCCTGCTCTGTAACCCCTGCTGTCCCGTCAATCACCAATACAACCACATCGCACCTGTCTATGGCCTTCAAGGCCCTGATCACACTGTAACGTTCGGTATTGTCATCAATTTGACCTTTCTTTCTCATCCCCGCAGTATCTATCAAGATATAGCGCTGGCCTCCCCAAGCAAAAGGCGTATCAACAGCATCCCTGGTAGTACCCGGAACATCGCTGATGATTACCCGTTCCTGGCCCAAAATAACATTCACCAATGACGACTTGCCCACATTCGGGCGGCCGGCGACGGTTATTTTAATCACGTCAGGTTCCGGTTCTTCAAAATCCCGCGAAGGGAAATTGCCTACTACGCAGTCCAACAGGTCCCCCACGTTCAAACCGTGAGCAGCCGAAACCGGCATGGGATCTCCCAGCCCAAGCCGGTAAAACTCATAAAATTCTTCTACTTTTTTAAAGTTTTCAATCTTATTAACAACCAGTATGACGGGTTTCTTTGTCTTTCTAAGCAGCCCGGCCAGATTTTCGTCATCTGCGCTCAGGCCGTTTCTCCCATCAACAATAAACAGGATGACATCCGCTTCGCGGATGGCAAGTTCCGCCTGCTTTTTCACCTGCAGCGCAATCGAATCCGACCTGCCACTAAAATCTATGCCGCCCGTATCAACAAGCGTAAAGGCCCTCCCCAGCCATTCAGCATCCCGGTATATTCTGTCCCTGGTCACACCCGGCGTATCTTCAACAATAGCCGTTCTTCCACCCACCAGCCTGTTAAATAAGGTGGATTTTCCCACATTTGGACGCCCTACTATGGCGACGATTGGCTTGCTCATCATTTCACCTGCCCATTTTCATAAAAAGCATATCCACCAAACCTTTCGCCTTTGCAGGCACGGTAATAACATTAACCTTAAGCTTTTCTACCAGCTCACTGACAGTCAGGTCATCGAGAAATTCCCCTTCATGCGCCCTCAACATAACGTCCGGGATGACAACGCGGCTCCCAGGATCAATCCCGGCCAGCCCATCCAGCAGACAGCTCCCGGTAAGAAGTCCCGTCACCGTGACTGTCGGCCCGAAGAAACGGTTGGGGAGCGTTTTAAGATCAACAGTCAGTCCTTCAATGCGGTTTAATCTTTCGACTACTGGTCTGAGGGCATATTCCCCTGACACTCCCGTTACCAGGGTAAACCGCGCAGGTGGGTTGAGCTTTCCTGGCAGTTTCAGGCCGCCAAACTCTTCCCAGAAAAGCCTGACCATCCCTATCCCGTTTTCAAGTTGAGGATAGTCTTCGTAGTATCCAGCGTCCGGTAAAGCGCGACCGGCTGTCAGGAAGAACTCGTCCGAAGGCCAAACGAAAGCCGTCCCCAACCTTTTCTTGCACTCAACCTGTTTGGCCTCAGCCCAATCAATCAGTCGGCCGGAGCTTTCCTGATCATACCCCTTGATTTCGGGGAGCCCTTCTCTGTACCTGGTTAACCCGACCGGGACAAGCGCCATTGATTTAACGCCTTCGATTGAAGACAAATCCCGGTACGTTTGTTCCAAGGACTGCCCATCATTCAGTCCGGGGCAAAGCACAACCTGGGTATGAAACTCTATCCCTTCACGGGAAAGACTGCGCAGTGTTTCGATAATCATGCCGGCTTGCGGGTTTCCCAGCATTTTGTTTCTCAGGTCAGGGACGGTGGTGTGTACGGAAACATAAAGCGGCGAAAGGTGTTCCCTGACAATCCTTGCCAGGTCATTATCATCAAGGTTTGTCATGGTGATATAGCTTCCCTGTAAAAACGAGAGGCGGTAATCGTCGTCTTTGACATAAAGCCCTGGCCGCATTCCTGCCGGCATTTGATCGACAAAACAAAAGAGACACCTGTTGCGGCACTGTTTCAGGCCGTCAAAGACAGCCTGTTGGAAAATGGCACCCAGCTGTTCGTCATAGTCTTTTTCTATTTCATAATACTCAATATCGCCGTTTTTCTTTTCAATTTCCAGAAGTACGTTCTCTCCGGCCCATTCGAACTGGAACTCAATCAGGTCATTAAAAGGTCCCCCGTTTATCCTGATTATCCTGTCACCCGCCTGCAGTCCCAGTTGTTCAGCAATTGAGCCGGATTCAACAGCGGCAACAACCGCCCCATCCATCCACAGATCACCACAACGCCGCAGCCGGTGTACAATTTTATCACCGGCGCCTGTTATTATTATTCAAGGAAAGAGTTCATCCCTAATTATCCTTGATCATGCTGTGAGCGTCAAGTGGCTCCCAATTCATCTTCAAATCCATTTTCGCAGCAAGCCCCGGCATCAGGCGGACCAGAGCCAGTGCTGCCAGGTAAACGGCCGCTTTTTCCAGAGGCCAAAACAGCTTCAACAGCGCGACCACCTTGAAAAACAAGGATCGTTCCTGGGAAACATCGACCAGAACAATTATATCCTTGTTCTCCAGTATTTTTATCAAATCACGCGCAGATAAAATAATTAACCGCGCCTGACCGCCCGCGCCAAGTGTATATAACTCGTTTCCTTTTGGGTCTTGCCCTATGTAATAAAACCTGCCCACCTTTAAATCCCGGTGAGCGGCAAAAAAGGGTAAACACGCCACCTCCGCGGCTTTCGCATTTCGATAAATCTTCCCGGCAAGGTAGGAAGCAGCCGCCACGGATACATAACAACCAAGCTGGTCAAGAAATATTATTTTCACATAACCTTCCTGCCTCTTTTAACAAACGCTGTTTCACCCGGCCAACCAGAATAATAAACCTGTAATAGGCACGACGTGTTCCGTAAAGAACAATTTTTCTGCCTACCTTATTTAAACCGCATTGGCGGGATAAAAAACCCCCGATTACCATCCAGGCATTGACATAAGGCATAGTATCGATAAAAATAACTTCTTGGTCGTTTATTCCCGCTATGCGCAAAAAAGAACGCATAATCATCTCATAGCCTGTCCCTAAATTGCGCTTGCCGGCCACATATATTTCGTTTCCGAACTCATCAATTCCCACAAAGCGGAGCCTGCCGTGATCAGGGGCAACCTGAGCATCAAAATACGGCAAGCTGAGCAGTTCGCTGTCCCTGGGCGTCTTATCCCCCGGTAAGATTCGTAAATGGATTGCGGCCGCCGTTACCGAAGAATGCGAACCTCCAAAGCAGTTATAAATAATTTTCAAAGACGCACCTGTTTATTCCTTATCGTTTTTTCTTTTAATTCTTTGAGGCCCCAGGTAATTGGAGAATTCCCTGCCCAGTCCGGATAGTTTTTCCAGCGATCCCTTAATGCTGCCTGTGCTGATCAGTAAGAATGCCCCGCCGCCAATTATAACAAAGACAGCTAGCCAGAGCAGCGCTCGTCCAGCCCCGGTTCTGACAGGGCCGGCCGCCGGACCCTGCACGCCGGGCCCCACAGCACCCAGCACCTGAGGCAGCCCATCGGCGAAAAGAGCGGCCCCATTCTCTGCGTCATTCTTGCTGTTGGTATGGGTTCCCACCTCAATCAAAATAGCCCGCGGTCCCAGGTCCTGGTTATAATTTCCTTTAGCAATGAAAATGCCTTTAATCAAGCCGGGGTACTTTTTATCAAAATATGCCTTGAGCTGTTTTGCAAATTCAAGGTTAGCCGACATATGAGGATTCTGCCGCCCGACCACAAGCCTCACTTTGGCAGCCTGTTCCCCTTTAACAACAGTCTTGTAATGATTGGGGTCCGGAACGCCGTCCCGGTGCACATCAATTAGAGCAAGCGGATTCGTCTTTAAAAGCTGGACAGCTGTCCGACGTGAACGGTGGTAAGCGTTGGCGTCATGAGGTTCATGCCTGTTGTAACTGATCTGGGCATCGATTCCATTTTCTTTTAGTTTTCTGGCCAGGGTACTCCCTACATCCATGATCCCGCCCCGGCCGGGTTTGCTTTCCGACCCTTCGGAAGGCACATATGATTCGTCGGAATGGGTCATGTAAATGCCGACCTTTTTCGTCGAAAGCGCCACTTCCATAACAGCGGGCTGGTCCCATTCCTCGCGCCAGTTGATGCTTTCCCTGCCAACCAGTTCGCAGGAAGCCCTGTTGTTTTTATTGTCTACGCTCACTACCTTATAGCGGTTGTTGTTTTCAAGAATAACCTCATCGCCGATAAAAACCTCATGAACTGTCTGGTCTATTTCCCGGCCGTTTTCATCCTCAAAAACGAAATATTTGCCGTCGGCCATTTCGCCTTCCCATTTCCCCAGGCTGTCAAGGAGGCCCACGTCCAATCCAGCCCTGGCCAGGGTATTGTAAACCTGCGGATTGCTCTCATAGAAATACAGTGCGGCACCAACTACAACGAAAAAAAGACCAAGAAAGAGGACAATCCTGTTTATCCGGTCTCTCATTTGTCCTCACCTTCCAATCTATTATCTGTTATGCTTTTTCCTGTTTCATCCTGCGTCTTCATAACCTCTTCACCTTTGCTGTCTATGCTCTTTAAATTGCCGACCAGGCGAGGGTCGCGTCCCTTTTCAACCGGGCCCCCCTGCAAACGTTCCCGTGTTTCTCCGATCAATTCGGCCAGCAAAACAGCCACCAGCCCGGCCACAACAACAGAATCGAAAGCTCCAGCCCCACCGATATTGACATTACCAGGCGTCCCGGTCATGCCCAACCAGACCCAGTGAACAATGTCCAGTCCCAGGACCCCAAGAGTCGCGGCAACAAAAGCCGACCGGCGGGAACGTCCCACCAGGTATGCCGTTGCTCCTCCCACCAGAGGGTAAAGATAGAGAGGATCGATGAAGATATTCCTGCCGCCCGGATCTCCGCTTACCAAACCGCCTATGAAGAAAATAACAGCGGTTGTAGCTATGGTGGCTGCAAGCGCCCTCACCCATTCTTTAGTTGTCCCTGCCGACCTGAGAAGGTATACGGCAAGCCCTATAGGAACCAGCGCTCCGCCTGCATTGATGGAAACCGTGGTTTTACCTCGCATGATTGGAATATCAATGAAACTGCCTATAATCAACGCGGCAATAACCGCTAAAGCGGCCTTGTCCGACAAACGCATCCTGTCCAAAAGCCGCTGGGCCAACCCGAAATAAATCAGGATCGAGACCACCACAAGGATTATCAACCCTAAAGGCGCCCTATTCAAATAATCATCCTCCCTTAATTACCGTATTCCTCTACCGACTGTTAATATTCTGTTTAAATCGCGCGAATCCGGCACAAGACTTCTTTGTAGCGTAGATTTCCCTGATGTAAGGGTATTTATACATCCTTCCCTTACACATGAAATCTTCCCCGGCGAGGAAGGCTTCACAGGTGAATACACTTCAATAATTTTATGTAATATAATGCTAATGGAGTTTAAAACTTTATACGTCATTCACTATGTAAATAATAATGAAACGGAGTGATTAAACTGATAGAAAGGCCAGCTCTCGACTCACAATATACCTGGGATTTAACTGCCTTATACCCGTCTGACGAGGAATGGGAAAAGTCCCTCCAGGAAATAGAGGAAGTCACCGCCAGAATTATCGAAAGAAAAGACCGCATCACAGCCTCCGCCGGCGATCTTTTTGAAACCCTGACCTTTATGGACCAGTTGGGTATAAAGCTGGAATGGGCTTGGGGCTATGCAAAAATGTCGTTTGACGTTGATATGGGAAACCCCCGCGCCAAGCTCAATTATGAAAGAATCGACAACCTCTGTGCAAGAATAAGCGACAGCCTGGCTTTTTACGAACCGGAACTGTTAAAACTTGAACCACCTGCTTTTGCGGAATACAAAAACCAGGTCCCCGCCCTTGACAATTACTCCTTTATGTTTGAAAAACTTTTTAAACAAAAAGAACACATCCTGGACACGTCAAAAGAAGAAATTCTCGCCAGAATGAGTTCCCTGGGTTCTTCATTCCACAAAATCTACAACGACCTCACAGTAAACGACCTTGTATTTCCAGAAATTGAAGACGAACACGGCGAAAAAACAGTCGCCAACGAAGTGAATTACCGCAAAATGTTGACTTCATACAACCGGAGTATTCGTGAAAAATTTTTCAAAGGCCTGCTGGGAACTTACGGCTCGCATATCAACTCGCTAACTTCGGTCATTTACGGGAACATTAAATATCGCCGTTATATGGCCAAAACCAGGAAATATCAGTCGTCGCTGGAAATGGCCTTAAAAACCAACCACATCCCCATAGAGGTGTACGATATACTTATCCGTACTATCCGCAGCAACGTCCACCTGCTGCAGCGCTACCTTGAACTCAGGAAAAAACTGCTAGGCTACGACAGCCTTCATTTCTATGACCTGTTCGTACCCCTGGTTAAAGAATTCAAAGAAGAATTCACCTTTGAAGAGGCCAGGGATACGGTCCTCGCCGCTTTGAAGGTCCTGGGCGACGATTATCAAGAGGTACTGCGCGAAGCTTTCTCCCAGCGTTGGCTGGACGTATATCCCAATAAGGGCAAAGTTCCCGGAGCGTACGCCAACGGCATTTACGGGCTCCACCCATATTCCTTGTTAAACTTCACGGGTACCCTGGAAGACGTATTTACCATGGCCCATGAACTAGGGCACGTGATGCATAGTTACTACAGCAATAAACACCAGCCCTATGTAAATTCCGGCTATGCAATTTTTACCGCTGAAGTTGCTTCTACGGCTAACGAGTATTTTCTATACCGGTATTTGCTGGAAAGGGCGAGTGAAAATGACAAGAAAGCCTACCTGTTAAGCATACATCTGGACAGCCTCCGTTCAACCCTATACCGCCAGGCGTTTTTCGCTGATTTTGAACTGGAGATGCACCGCCTGGTCGAAGAAGAAATTCCCCTTACCCCAAAGATCCTTTGTGATAAATACAAAAATCTTTATGAATTTTATCATGGTCCCCAGTTTGTCGTTGACGAGGAGCTTGCTTTTGAATGGGCTCGCATCCCGCATTTTTACAATTCTTTCTACGTTTACCAGTATGCCACCGGTATCTCGGCAGCTATTTGCCTGGCAAAAAGAATAATAGCCAAAGAACCTGGCGCTCTTGACTCTTATCTCCGTTTTTTGGCCCGGGGCGGTTCCGACTACCCCATCAATTTATTAATGGAAGCCGGAGTAGACATGTCCTCGCCTGACCCCATTATCTCCGCTCTGCAAGATTTTTCCGAAACCATGGACCATCTGGAAACCACCCTGAAGTAATATTAAGTAATATTATATTGGATTGTACCAACATTCCGGCTAGCTGCCGCTGGAACCAAATCCCCCTCCCCTGTCTTCTCCAATCCCGGAAACCGACTGGGTCAGCTGCCATTCAACAGCCGGTACGCGCTGGAGCACCATCTGCGCAATCCTCTCCCCCTTTTTTACATGGTATGGTTCGCTTGTTGAAGTGTTCTGCATAATTATTCCAATTTCATCCCTGTATCCCGCATCTATAGTCCCCGGGCTGTTGGGTAAACGGAGCGGGGTTTTTAGCGAAAGGCCGCTCCGTGGCCTGATCTGGATCTCGTAACCGTTGGGAATGGCCACTTTGATGCCTGTTCTCAAAACGACGGTACTTCCCGGCTCAATAACCATGTCTTCCACGGCGTAAATATCCATCCCCGCATCTCCCGGCCTGGCATAACTTGGAACACGCGCTTCCGGGTCACATAACTCCAAAAGAATTTTGACTTTCTGTCTCTTCATCATCCCTGCTCCTTTGTCTTCAAAACTTTTTTGCTGCAGCAGCCAGTATATGTAGTAATTTACAGAATAAAAACCACAATGCAGCAAAGAATAAGGATATAATCAGATTATTATCAAACTGCAAGGGGTTTTAACTATGGACATTATTGAATTGATTGCTGCCTATTTCAGGCCAAAAAAGCAGCATCGCGAATGGCACCTGAAAAACAACGTGGTAATCAGCGTCCGTCCCAACAAGAATTTGCGGCCTTAATTCTTTCCGGTCCGGTTTTTACCGGATTTTTTATTCAATGACTTTTGTCAAATCCTCCGCCGCCTTGACCAGCTTTTCAACCAGTTTCGTCAGGTTTTCCAGGATGGGGTTAACCGCCGTCAGCCTGGCCGCCTGGCTCTGCGACACGCTGCTGACTGTCCCTGAGGCCGCATCAACGGATTCGATGGCTTTTTTAATCCTAACTATGATCTCCGCAATTTCTCCGGTTGACTCATTTGTCATCTGCGACAATTTACACACTTCACTGGCGACCACATTGAATCCTCTGCCCATTTCACCCGCGCGGGCAGCCTCAATCGACGCATTTAGCCCTATCAAATTGGTCCTCCTGGCTATTTGTTTAACCGTGGTGATGATCCGCGTCGTGGCCTCCGCTCCTGCTGAAGCTTCGAGCGAAATAGCTTTCAGTTCCTGGCTGGTGGCTGACAGTTCCTGCGCTTCGGCGGCAATTTCCTGAATCGTCGACTGGATGTTCTGCACAGCCGTTTCCAGTTCCTTTGACGTATCCAGCAAGAACTGTTTGCGCTCAACGCTCTCAGAGACCCCTATTCCCCCGATCACCTCTCCTTGCTCGTTGAGGATCGGTAGACCTACAGCAATGTACGGCTGGCCAAAGAGGCTGGCGTCAATCTCTTCTATAACCCTCTTTTTAGCCTTCATTGCTTTACAGGCAACAGTTCCTTCCTGCACCGGCGTGCCCACTTTAACTTTAAGATCCAGCGAAACAGCGGGATAATAAGCAAGCCACTTTTCGCAATCACAGACAGCCACGCCCAGGTCAGCCTGGGTAAACTGGTTTATGAGAGGGGCCACCTTTAATAAATGATCGAGCATAGTCAGCTCCTGCATGACGCAACTACCTCCCAAAGTCGATATAATAAAAACCATAATAGATAATTGATTAATATATTCTTCCAAAGATTATGTAATCCTTCTGTATTTTTTATTTTATTACCCGAGTTTGGCGACATATTTTACCAAACCCTTATAAATCACGGATACACGGCT
>JANLFJ010000019.1 GCA_024655825.1 Peptococcaceae bacterium
GAAGTTGTGGTATAATAGCCATGCAGGTAAGCCTCCTTGGTTTAATGTGTGGATTAGTCACTACTACATTTTACCATGAAAAAGCTTACCTGTATTTTTATTTGGGGTGGATTTTCTGTTAATTAATGATTGCCGCCCCGCAAATCCACATTCTTCGTTCTTTTATGGGGTAAATTTCTTTTTTGTGTTCCTTCCATCGCTTGGGCCGCCGGGCTTGCCGGGCATCGCAAAAATCTCTATTTAGTATAGATTCGTGTCGGATAAAGTATAATATTGTCGAATAATATCGAAATAATTTGTAAATATATTAAAGGTAAAATCAATTGAAAATTGAATATAAAATGTGTTATTGGAAAAAGATTTGATATCTCGTGATAGGAAAACATAGTAGTCCAAGTAGTCGATGCAGAAGTTTTTTACATGGACTACACTCCTATCTCGTGGTGGGTAGTTATAGTAGTTGAAGTAGCCGAAGTTGACCGCTGGAAGTGAAAAAGATACATTGTTCATGCAGAAAATATGAAAGGAGCATGGACAATGGAAGTAGTTCGAGTAAGGACTGAAGAGAACCATATCCGTTATTATCTGGCAGATGATAACGGACTTCCGGTAGAACCGGTACTGAGGTTTCTGAAGTTCAAAGACAATACCGGGTATGCAAGAAATTCACTGCGTATATACTGCCAGCACCTAAAGCAATATTTTACATACCTGGGCGAGAGAAAGAAGGGGTTTACCGATGCCACTATTGATGACCTGGCAGGATTTATAGCATGGTTGCAGAACCCATATATCCACCAGAAAGTGGTGCCACTCCTGCACAAGCCTGCCAGGAAGCCGCGCACAATAAACAGCACAGTTGATACAATAATGGCTTTTTATGATTACCTGACAAGGCATGGGGAGTATGAAGGGAAGTTACCAGAAGCACTGATGAAATTCATCAGGAACCCGGGTAGGAATTACAGGGGCTTCCTCTATGGTATAGCAGAGACAAAAGCAATAAAGAGCCATGTACTGAAACTCCGGATACCACATATGGGTCTTAGGACGATCAAGCGGGAGGATGCGGCGGAATTGCTGAGAGCCTGCGGGAACCTAAGGGATTATTTCCTGCTTTACCTATTATTTGAGACAGGCATGCGAATTGGCGAAGCACTATCGCTGTGGCTTGAGGACTTTGACTCTTCCGGCAACGCTATCTTCCTTAAGGATAGAGGCGAACTGGAAAACCAGGCCGAGATAAAGACAGTGTCAAGCCCGAGGCGGCTTGATGCCACGCAGGAACTGATGGATATATTCACAGAGTATGTCTGCACGTTCCATACCGAAGAGGTGCAGACAAACCACATATTCATAAAGCTCCGTGGAGGTGATGCTGGGAAGGCAATGGATTATACGGACGTTGACAACCTTTTCCGTACGTTAAGGAAGAAAACCGGTATTGCCGTAACACCGCATATGTTCCGCCACACCTCGCTCAGCCTGCTTCATTCTGCAGGGTGGGAGCCTGAACTTCTCCGCGTGAGGGCTGGGCATAAAAACATTTATACGACAATCAACACATACGTGCACCCTTCGGATGAGGAAGTGGCAGAAGCCTTCCGTGCCGTGGCACCGGCGCTTAAGCCACCGGAAGCAGACGGGGAGGTGCAAGGGAGGTGAATTCATGCAAAGTTGCCCCGTCATTTGAAGCCGGGGACAAATATGCACAGATACTACTCTACCTGGAAGAGGATGAAGGCTATTGGTTGGATAATGACACATGGGATGTACGAGATAGTGTGTTTGCAACATACGGGCTTACTATCAGCATCCGCAATGCTACCAAACAGATTCATTTCTCGACATTTAAGGAGGGACGGCTGAAAAATGAGGCAAAATTCTATCTTGCATATTCATTGAAAAATCGGCTTCTCTCACCGCTTAGCGTGTTCAACATGTTCAAAGCTCCGTTGGATTACCTCGCCTCTTTCATGAACGCTCATGGTAAGGGAATAAGTTTTAACGGGGTGGAAATTGGTGATATGCAGTTGGTCCGGTTTCTGAAAAACATGGGGATATGTTCGGAGAAATCAGACAGTGTGGCATATAGAAACCACTTCAGGTTCAGGAGCGGGTTGCTTAGATTCATTACGGCTTACTATGATGAACGTGAGGAAACGGAAAAGGATGTGTGGATTGCCGTGAACATTCCGGGGGCAAGGTTATCCGCAGCCGAAAAGAGCGGCACAAAAAGGAGCCTTAGCTTCTATGACGTACCCGGACACTATCGGAAGATGACAAAGCGTTTTTTAAGGAGCCTGGTGACAAGGCGGAGTTGGTCATACAGCAAAAGACAGACGTATAGCCAAACTCGAAGAAGAAAACCGAAAACTCAGAATTGAGAATGAACGTTTGCGAGGGCGGCTTTATGATATGAAATAACTTACATCGACTACATGTAGCTGATGTAAAAAACACCGTGGTTACAGGGCTTTCAAGCCCTGACCACGAGATATCTACGGGAGGAAGATAAATTATGATCAAAAAGATTTGCCCTCATTGTGGGAAGGATTCTTATTCATCCCATAACAATCCCGATTGGCAGTGTCCATACTGCGGAAAATACATCAAAAGAACATTCGGGGAGGGACCCTCAAAGAGAAAAAAAAATCATGATTCTTACATGAACTTTATTCCGCTGGTAAAGGATAAAACAAGAAAGTGAAGTAATAAGTTCTAGAACCTTTATGATAAAATAATATTGACACAACTCACTGGTCATAGGGAGGGTTGATCATTTTCCGGAAAAGCCGATATCTAAAACCAAGACGCCAGCTCAAGTCATTAAAAGAAATCAACCTTGCCTGTTTATGGAAACAGGGGAAAAGAGGACTGGTCCTTGACCTGGATAACACGATCAGTCCCTGGAGGGAGAATGAAGTAACTCCGGAAGCTGATTCACTGATCAGGGAGGCTCTCAGATTGAAGTATAAAGTTTGTTTGCTGAGCAATGCCTCCTCCAAGCGTGTGGAAAGCATCGCTAGGCGATACAATATACCCTTTGTCGCCCCGGCCTTAAAACCTCTGAAAAAGCCTTACCGGAAAGCTATGGCCTTGATGAAGCTGCAAAGCGAGCAGGTTATAGCGGTGGGGGACCAGCTTTTTACGGATGTATTGGGTGGTAACCGGTCAGGCTGCTATACCGTTCTTGTCCCGCCACTGAATAAAAGGGAGTTTCTTTGGACTCGTTTGATGAGAGCCGTGGAAAGCCTGGTAATAGAAAACGGCTCGCAAAATGTTGATTAACGCGGTAGTATGTCTTGTTTTATCCGCTTTTTTCTAAAAAAAACAATAGGCAATAAAAGGAAAAAGGGCAATCCCGGTGAATGTATATTATTGGTATTTATTACCATAGCTTTTCACACGGGAGGTTGTCAAAGTGAAAAGAAAGCTTACGGTGAAAGAAGTTGCCCAGATCCTTCAAGTAGAGGAGAGCACCATCCGCTTTTGGGAGAGAGAGTTTGGAGAATACTTGCAGGTTAAGGCGCAAAAAGGTCAAAGAAACAGGTATACTCCGGAGAACCTGGAAATGCTGGGTAAAATTCGCGAATTGCTCCATACTGAAATGTATACCATTAAGGGAGCCAGAAGAAGGCTGGAACTGGACAGGGCTGTCGGCGACTCCCTTGGAGTTGAACATAATTTTAAGACCACTGTTCTATTCATGTTTTCCAATATAATGGATGAACTGCAGAGGGCCCGTGGTGAGGCCCAAGCCCTGTCCTGTGAATTGCAGGAATTGAAAAAAACGAAAAACAGGATCGAGACACAACTTGAGGAAATTCGCGGTAAAAAGCTGTTTGGTTTATTTAGAATAAAAGGTTGAAAAAAAGCTGGAACAATCAAACCAATTAAATGGGGCAGGTGGCCGTATGAAACCTAATATAGTTTTAATAGGCTTTATGGGAACAGGCAAAACTGCGGTGGGGAAAAGACTGGCGGCGCTTTTAAATAAAACCTTTTATGATACCGATCAGGAAATTGAAGAGGTTTCCGGGATGACAGTAAGCCAGCTGTTTAATAAGTACGGCGAGGTCCGGTTTCGCTCCGAAGAGAACCTTGCAGTGGCCAGGCTGGCCCAGCATGAGGATGTGGTGATTGCCACCGGAGGGGGTGTGGTGCTTGATAAAAGGAATATGGAGCTGCTTGCTGAAAAAGGGATTATCATTTGTTTGACCGCTTCTCCCGAAGTAATCTACGAAAGGGTTAGGCGCCGTAACAACAGGCCTCTTTTGAGAAAGGGCGACATGTACCAGACCATTAAGGAATTGCTGGCCCAAAGAGAGGATTTTTACAGGTGCGCCGATTTTTACATTGATACTTCCGACATGGACTTGCAGGATATTATCGACAGGATTATAGCCTTCCTTAACGAGTACCGCAGGCAGGAGCAGGAAAAAGAGAACGCCTGATTCTCACAAGGTATTACTGCTTCCTTGAATTTGAATAATGAAAAAGTCATCAAGAGATTGAGAGCCTTGGGCAAGGCTCTTTTTGTGTGTAAAAGGATTTTGCAGATTGGATGTCGAAAAAAGAAAACTGGAATGGACTGTGGACGGAGGTCAGAGTTGCATGGATGTTGTTTCACTATTAAAAAAAGCGCTGGCGATGGACGCTTCTGATATTCACTTGACGGTTGGAACTTCACCGGTATTGAGGATAAACGGGGTTCTGGTAAAATTGGAAGCGGGTGAAGAAATGGGTTACCCTTTGACCCAATCAGACACAATGCAGGCGGTCAGGGCCTTGATGACTGATGAGCAGTTCGAAACCTGGAAGCAAAAAGGGGAGCTGGATTTTTCCTATTCACTTCCGGGGGTAGGAAGGTTTAGGGTAAGTTCGTACCGGCAAAGGGGCTGCGCAACCCTGGCCATCAGATTGATGCCTTATATAGTACCTTCTCTTGAGTCGCTGGGACTACCTCCTGCTGTCGCTGGTATGGCGGATAAAAAGCAAGGGCTTGTGCTGGTTACGGGCCCTGCGGGCAGCGGCAAATCCACAACCCTGGCTGCGCTTATTGACAAGATCAACAGGGAACGGGCCTGCCACATCATAACCATAGAAGATCCGATCGAATACCTTCACCAGCACAAAAAAAGCATAGTGGAACAGCGGGAAATCGGGAGTGATACCCATTCAATGACCGCCGCTTTGCAGGCGTCGCTTCGCCAGGATCCTGACGTGATCGTGGTGGGAGATATGCGGGCTTTAGAGACTATATCCACTTCGATAACGGCTGCGGATACGGGTCACCTCGTTTTTGCCACAATGCACACCAACAGTGCGGCCAAGACGGTTGAGCATATTATTGAAGTATTTCCAGCAGGCCAGCAGGAACAAATAAAAGTCCAGCTTGCCGCTACTCTCCAGGGGGTGATCACCCAGCAGCTCTTACCCTGCAGAGCCGGCAGCGGGCGGGTGCTGGCGGCTGAAGTTCTCATAGCCACACCTGCGGTTCGCAGCCTGATCCGCGAAGGGAAAACCCACCAGCTCTCCAATGCGATGCAAACAGGCGGGCGGTGGGGGATGGCAACTATGGACATGTCCTTGAAAGAGCTTGTAAGGACGGGCCAGGTCAGCCTGGAAACAGCCCTGCAGTACTGTGCGGATAGGGAAAGCTTTACTCGCGGGCTCAGCTCATAAGATGAGGAACGGTTTTTATATGGCCAATGCTGCTGGGTGGCTGGTAGTCATCTTTTTGCTGGGGCCGACAGTCCGCGGGGTGGCCGGAGCAGTAATGTATTCGCTTTTTTTGTTGATAGCCCGCGTTGATCTTGAGTCCCGCCTTATCCCCAATATGCTTGTAGCGGCTGTCCTGCTGGCAGGGGTCATGTACCATTTTCTTACCAGGGACCTCAGTATTACCAGCCGGCTGGCGGGAATGGGAGCGGGGTTCCTTGCGCTTTTTTCAGTATGTCTTTTAAGCCGCGGGGGCGTGGGCGGCGGTGATGTTAAACTGCTGTCGGCTATAGGGTTTTGGCTTGGCTGTCCGGGCGTCCTTTACGCCCTCTTTATCGCCGCAGTGGGGGGAAGCCTGGCCGGCCTTATCCTGATGGCCGCAGGGAAGAAAAAGAAAGCGGACACCATTGCCTTTGGACCATTTTTGGCCCTGGGTTTTATCATTGTTTTCCTGACCGGAACGTATACTGGTTGAAGACAGGCAGTGCTTGTGGAATGATGAAAAGCGAGTTGAGAATCAAAGAAAAGGGGGAACTTCTTTGGAACTGGTGAATTATACATTGATTTGGGTGTGGGATGTGTTAGACGAAATGCTGGCACAGAGACCCGAGATCTGCCGGTGTGAGAAATGTCGTTATGACATGGCCTGTCTGGCTCTCAACCGTCTTAAACCTCATTACGCCGTCAGCAAGCATGGTTCGGTATATACCAGAACTAAGATGCTTTCCCAGCAGCACCAAGCTACAGTGCTTACGGAAGTTATCAGGGCGATAGAACAGGTGAGCAAAAACCCTCACCATCTTGAATGATCCCGTAAAGATGATGCAATACTATGGGCAGTATTTAATTAGACTAAGTACCGGAGGCAAAATATGGATAAAAAAGTAATACTGGAAGTGTTAAAAAAAGCTCTCCGTCATGGGGCCGATTTTGCCGAACTGTTTTGGGAGCATAAAGAAACTTCCACTATCGGCTGCGAGGAAAACCGTATCGAGCGGATTAATTCGGGGATAGATGAAGGCGCTGGCATACGTGTCATTTGCGGAGACAGCACTTCGTACGCGTACACTAATGAGCTGAGCCTGGACAGGCTGCTTGTAGCGGCGGAGATCGCCGGGAAGGTAGCCTGGAATAAGGAGAAAAGGGAAAGAGAAATAAAGTTTTTTACCCCAAAGACCAAGGCCGGTTTCGACATCGAGGTTCCTCCCGGTGAAGTAAAAATGGAAACCAAGGCCGGCAGGGTCTTGGAAGCCAGCGAGGCCGCGCGGCGCATTGATCCCAGGATCCGCCAGGTGTCGGTAGGATACAGCGATGTCCGGCAGCAGGTGATTGTAGCCAATTCGGAAGGTGTATATGTTGAGGACCTCCGCACGAGGACCCGGCTTTCCGTAAATGCCGTTGCCACCGGGGAAGGAATTGTCCAGACAGGGTATTTTACGGCCGGCGGTACGACCGGCTTTGAAATGTTCAAGGAAAATGACCCGGCTGAAATCGGAGAAAAGGCAGCCCGGAGGGCTGTTCTCATGCTGTCTGCCGGTCCTGCTCCGGCAGGCAAGATGCCCGTGGTTATTTCGGGGCAAGCGGGCGGGACGATGATTCATGAGGCTTGCGGGCACGGGCTGGAAGCAGATCTTGTACAAAAAGGCCTTTCCGTTTATGCTGGAAAAAAGGGAAAACAGGTGGCTTCGCTGCTGGTAACAGTTGTTGACGATGGGCTTCTTGCGGGGAAATACGGCTCCATTCGTTATGATGATGAAGGATGCCCGGCTCAAAAGACAGTGCTGATAAGAAACGGGGTTCTGGAGGAGTTTATGTATGATTACCAGACCGCCCGCAGGGAAGGGCGCGAGTCCACCGGAAACGGGCGGCGCGAGTCATATCACAACCGCCCGCTTCCCCGCATGCGCAATACATACATCGCCCCGGGGAAAACTGATCCCGAAAGGATTATCAAAGAAACCAAGGAAGGGTTGCTGGTCACGGCCATGGGCGGCGGCCAGGTTAACACCACAAACGGTGACTACGTCTTTGACGTTGCCGAGGCTTACTTGATCCGGGACGGAGAAGTCGCCTGCCCGGTAAGAGGGGCAACTCTTACCGGAAACGGACCTGAAACTTTGCAGCTTGTGGAGATGGTAGGAAAGGACTGGGGTTTTTCTATAGGGGTATGCGGAAAAGACGGGCAAGGGGTACCTGTTTCTGATGCCCAGCCCACCCTGGCTGTGAAGGAATTGATTGTGGGCGGGAGAGGGAACGGCCGTCCAAACGGCCGAATCAGGAGATTGTAAGGGATACGGGAGAGAGATAATGAGCTGCGAACAAACGGAATTAACGGGAAAGTTAATGGATATATACAACCGCCTGTTTGAAAAATTCGGACCGCGCCGCTGGTGGCCGGCTGATAATAACCTGGAAATGGTCCTCGGGGCGATTTTGGTCCAGAACGTTTCATGGAAGAATACCGCGGCCGCCCTGCAAAACCTTCGGGAAAAAGGATTAATTGATTTAAAAAAGCTGCTTCAGGTTCCTGTCGAAGAACTGGAAGAATTGATCAGGCCTACCCGTTACTACAGAACGAAAGCTAAAAAAGTAAAGGCTTTTGCCTGCCTGGTGGGTGAAAAATATGAGGGGGACCTGGAAAGGCTGCTTGGTCTTCCTTTAACCAGCCTCCGCGAGGAACTCATAAAGGTTTACGGGATTGGGGAAGAGACAGCGGATTCAATCGTTCTTTACGGCAGCAGGCAGCCGATTTTCGTGGTGGATGCCTATACCCGGCGCATTTTCCATCGCCTGGGCTTCTTCAGCGAAAATATCGGGTATGGGGAGATGCAAACTTTTTTTATGCGCCACCTCAAAGCTGATGTCCAGCTGTACAATGAATATCATGCCCTGCTGGACTGCCTCGGCAGCCGCCTCTGCAGGGCAAAAAATCCCGGCTGCGGGGAATGCCCGCTGGACGATCTTTGTAAGTACGAAGAAAAAGGTGAAGGAAAATGAAAGACCAGTTGCAGGTAGCAGCGGAAAAGGTTCTGGAAAGGGCCTGCCGGCAAGCGAATACCGAAGCCGAGGTTTTTTTGCTTGATTCGGAAGAACTGACGGTTGAAGTTGCTGAAAAAAAGGTGGAGAATATGAAGCTTGCCCGGGAACGCGGCCTTGGTGTGAGGGTGATTTCCGGCGGGAAGTTGGGTTTTGCCCATTCTTCGGACCTTTCACCCGCAGCCCTGGAAAGCGTAGTGGAAAAAGCCCTGCATAATGCGAGGGTAACACACCCGGATGAAAGCTGGGTTCTTCCCCGCCCGCAAATCTCATATCCCGGCCTTGACATCTTTGATGAGGCAACTTTCCAGATGCCGGTGGAAAGTAAAATTGAACTGGCTCAAAATATTGAAGCGGCAGCCCGCAGCTATGACCGGCGGGTGGTGATTACGGAAAAGGCTGTATATCACGAGGCGAAATACCGCGTGATCATACTTAACAGCCGCGGCCTAGCCGGGAGTTACCGCGGATCGTACTGCGGCGGTTACGCCATGGTGGTGGCGAGTGAAAACCAGGATAGCCAGACCGGCTTTGGCCTGCAGTACAGTTTGAAATACCATGAACTCGATCCCCTGGAAATAGGCAGGGAGGCCGGTGAAAAAGCCGTTCGCCTGCTGGGTGCGAAAACGATTCCCTCGGGCAGAATACCGGTCGTACTAGACCCGTACACAGCGAGCAGTTTCCTTGGCGTTTTGCAGGCAGCTTTTTCCGCGGAGGCGGTTTTGAAGGGCAAGTCGTTTTTACAGGGACTGGAGGGCAGGATGGTGGCCAGTCCCCTGGTTACGATTGTTGACGATGGAACAATGGCCGGAAGATTGGGTTCGGCGCCGTTTGACGGGGAAGGCGTTCCGACCGCGAGAACTGTTTTGGTTAGGGAGGGTGAACTCTCAGGTTTCCTGCACAACAGTTACACCGCGAAAAGATTTGGAGTTGAACCAACGGGGAACAGCACGCGCGTTTCTTATAAAAACACGCCTGAGGTTGGAATAACCAATTTTTATTTGAAAGAAGGGAACCTTTCCGCTGAAGAACTGGTTAAAGACCTGAGCAGGGGTTTATATGTCACCGACATCCTGGGCATGCATACGGCCAATCCGGTTTCCGGCGATTTTTCCCTGGGGGCGGCAGGCTTTCTAATCGAAGGCGGCGAATGCACCGTGCCGGTCAAAGGTGTGGCCATTGCCGGCAATCTCAAAGAAATGCTCCTGGATATAGACGGGGTGGCCAACGATATAAGGTTTTTTATCGGCAAGGGGGCTCCCAGCGTTCGCCTCAGGAGTTTGAACGTAAGCGGCACTTAAAAATGTCTAGGAAACGGCGGCACTTTATGGTAAAATTCAGGAAGAAATTTGCCTTAATAACCAAGTAAAACGAACTGGCGGGTGACGCAGATGAAGACGGTGTTTGTCATCCAGGGGCCCAATCTCAATTTACTGGGCGCCAGGGAAGAAAATTATTACGGCCGCGTTTCCCTGGACGAACTGCACAAGGACCTGGCAAAGACGGGCGGGGAATTAGGTCTTCAGGTTGATTTTTTTCAATCCAACCACGAAGGCGAACTCGTGGAAATAATTCAAAAAGCTAAGAACAGGGCGGATTACCTCATCATAAATGCCGGGGCCTACACCCATACAAGCATAGCCATACGCGACGCGCTGCTTGCGGTTGGGATACCTGCCCTTGAAGTGCATATAAGCAATATTTATAAACGGGAGAGCTTCCGTCATAAATCTTTCCTGGCTGACGTGGTCCAGGGCCAGATTTGCGGGCTTGGCATTCTGGGTTACCATTTAGCCGTGAGAGCGGCTGCCCATTATCTGAAACAGGGAGGAGGGACTGCTTGAACTCGACCTTTTCCCGCTTGAAAACCAATTACCTCCAGGAAGAACTTGACGCCCTCATCATAACAAAACCGAGCAACCGCCGTTATTTGAGCGGGTTTACCGGAAGCAGCGGGTATCTTCTGTTGACGGAACGGGAGGATATTCTTGTAACGGATTTTCGTTACGCGGAACAGGCCGCCGCGCAGGCGCAAAAATTCAGAGTGGTCCGGCAGGGTCTCGAGCACATGCAGACTTTACGGGAGCTTATCGATTGTTACGGGCTTAAAAAGGTAGGAATTGAAAAAGAGGTTACGACCCTAAGTTCTTTTGAAGAATACCAAAAGAGCATTCCCGGTGCAGTGTTCGTTCCAGTCAGCGATCCTGTCGCCGCCTGGCGCAGGATAAAGTCGGCCGAGGAGATTGGACTTATTAGAAAGGCGATAGAGATAGCCGACAGGACTTTTTTGCACCTGAAAGGCTTTGTCACCGCGGGCCAGACGGAAAAAGAGGTGGCCTTAGAAATCGAGTTTTTTATGCGCCGGCTGGGTTCCGAAAGGAACGCCTTCGAAATCATCGTCGCCTCCGGCGGTCGCTCTTCACTGCCGCATGGAACGGCAACGGACAAGGTTATTGCACGCGGTGAACTTGTGACGGTGGATTTCGGCGCGGTATACAGCGGGTATCGTTCCGATATTACGAGGACCCTGGTGATGGGACCGCCGGATGAACGCCAGAAAAGCATATACGAACTGGTTCTCAGGGCCCAAAAAGCAGCCGTTGAAAGCATTAAACCGGGGCTGAAGTCTTCTGAGGTGGATATGGTGGCTCGCAGCATCATTTCAGAAGCCGGTTACGGCAGTAATTTCGGTCATGGTCTCGGTCACGGCCTGGGGCTGGACATTCATGAGGGGCCGAGGCTGTCCCCGCTAGATGAAACCATGCTGGAGCCGGGAATGGTTGTAACCGTGGAGCCCGGTTTGTACCTGCCGGGCTGGGGCGGTGTCCGGATTGAGGATGTTGTGGCCGTGACACCGCAGGGCTGCGAGGTTTTAACCAGGTCACCCAAAAATTTGGATGATATGATTATCGACAGTTAATAACAAGAACACTTTTTGTGATAACTACGGGATTGGAGGTTCAATATGATTTCGACTACGGATTTCAGAACGGGGCTTACTTTTGAGTTGGAAGGAGAGGTTGTTCAGCTCCTGGATTTCCAGCATGTTAAACCCGGAAAAGGTGCTGCTTTTGTTCGCTGCAAGTTGAGGAACGTAAAGAGCGGGGCCATTGTGGAAAGGACTTTTCGCCCCGGAGAAAAATTTCCCAAGGCGCACATTGAACGCAAGGAAATGCAATACCTTTACAAAGAGGGCGATCAGTGGGTGTTTATGGATACGGAGACTTACGAGCAGGTTTCGCTTCCCGAAGAATTACTGGAAGACGCTCCCAAGTATTTGAAAGAAAACATGACCACAGGTATTCTTTTCTACCAGGGCCAGGTAATAGGTGTGGATTTGCCTAAACAGGTTGAACTCAGGGTAACGGCCACTGAACCGGGAATCAAGGGCGATACCGCTTCCGGCGGCGGAAAACCCGCCACCCTTGAAACGGGACTTGTGGTTGTCGTGCCTTTCTTTGTTAATGAAGGCGACGTGCTGGTTATTGATACCCGCACCGGGAACTATGTGAGCCGGGCCTGAACGGCAAGACCGGCGATGTTTAGCTTGCCTGACAAAATGAGATACTATGGTAGTAATGTTGAATTGAGGAGGAAATAAAGTGAGCGATCTGAGGGAAAAGGCAGCCTACCTGCAGGGTTTGGCCGAAGGTCTCGACATTGACAAGGAGTCCAAAGAGGGGAAAATGCTTGCCGCCATTATGGAATTCCTTAACGAGGTTGTGGAAGAGATCGAAGAGGTGTCCGAGCAGCAGGATGAACTGAGCGATTATCTTGAGGCGATAGATGAAGACCTTGGTGAACTGGAAAGGGAAATATACGGGGAAGATGAATACCCCGATGAGGATGAGGAAAACGAGGATGAAGACGAGAATGAAGAGGATGAAGGGGACTACATCGAAGTCGAGTGTCCCAAGTGCCACGATGTGGTTAGATTTGACGCCGGTATCCTTGCCGATGAGGATGTGATCGAGGTGACATGTCCGAACTGCGATGAGGTTGTTTACGTCAACGACGAACAGGCGCTGATGAAAGAGGATGAATAATCCGGCTTGAGCATTTGCCTGCCGGTGGCGAAAGGCCTGACATGGGGTAACCCGTGTCAGGCCTTTTGTGTTCATAGCTTGCATAAAAGAAAGAGCGGGACAATATACATATTATTGCTCAGGAAAAGATAATTGTTGAGCAAAAAGGGGTCCTATGGCAAAAGTCATTATCAACAAAAGAGACAAAAGGGTCAGGGGAGGAGCATACAGCGGCCAGGCAACAGGCCCTTGCACAGTGGTCTCAGGCCGAAACAACACTG
This sequence comes from Peptococcaceae bacterium, assembly GCA_024655825.1. Lineage (NCBI taxonomy): Bacteria > Bacillati > Bacillota > Clostridia > Eubacteriales > Peptococcaceae > Peptococcaceae bacterium. Next base: position 13,067 of record JANLFJ010000019.1, read on the forward strand.
CTGGCTTCAGGCCTTTTCCCACATGGCTTCAGGCTATGACTCCCAATTTGCGTATTATGTTGAAGGAAGCATTAGGGGATTTACTCCCGGAAGTGGAGGAAATAAGACTGCGAATTGGCAGGCCTGTTCTTCTCCGGCTGGGCCAGAAGGAAGTGACGGTGGACAACGCCAATAGGCTGACCTCGCATCTTCAAAGGGGCGTTGCCGTCACACGCCAGGAACTGGAAAGGAATCTGGAAATCTTAAGCCAGAGCTCGCTTTATGCCTGGGAAGACGAGTTCAAAAACGGTTACCTGACCATACCCGGCGGGCATCGTATCGGGCTTGCCGGCCGGGGCGTGCTGGAGAAAGGGGAAATCAAAACCTTAAAAGACATTTCCGGTTTCAATTACCGCATCGGGAGGGAAATTCGCGGCTGTTCCGACGAGGTGATACCTTTTGTGGTCGGTAAAGACAAGGTTTATAGCACCATCATTGTTTCCCCTCCCAGGTGCGGTAAAACCACGCTTCTGCGGGATATGGTCAGGCAGTTGAGCGACGGTGTGGAAGAGCTGGGATTTGGCGGGGTAAACGTCGGCCTGGTGGATGAAAGGTCGGAAATCGCCGGGATGTACCTGGGAGAACCACAGTTTGACATTGGGCTGCGCACCGATGTTTTGGATGCTTGTCCCAAGGCCCAGGGGATGATCATGCTTATCAGGTCAATGTCTCCCGGGATTGTCGCCACAGATGAGATCGGGAAAAAGGAGGATGTTCAAGCGCTTTATGAATCGCTGCGAGCAGGGGTATCGGTGATAACCACGGTTCATGGGAGCAGCATGGAAGATGTGCTTGAAAGGCCTGTTTTGAAGGACCTGCTCTGCGGCGGCTTTTTTGAGCGCCTTGTCGTGTTGAGCAGGCGCAAGGGGGCCGGGACCCTGGAAAGCATCCATGACGGTAAAACCCTGGAAAGGATGAACTAACATGTTTAAAATGATCGGGGCCCTTTTAGTGATCGGGGGCTGCGGCTACGGCGGGTTATCAATTGCCCGCGGCTACCGCCTTAGAGCCGAGGTCTTGCGCAGCCTGCAGAACGGTTTGAATCTCCTGGAAGCGGAAATCAGTTACGGTTCCACACCGCTGCCCCTTGCCCTGGAAAGGGTCGGGGAGAAACTTGGCCGGGAAAGCAGCCTCGTTTTTTCGTATGCCGCGCAAGCCTTTCACCTGCATGGGGGGGCTACCGCGGGGGAAGCCTGGGAAGAAGGGGTAAAAAAGCTTGCCCAGAACGTCTCTTTAAGCTTGGAGGACATAAGTATTCTGCAAAGCTTTGGACAGGGGCTGGGCAATTCGGCTAAAAACGAACAGCTTAAAAATATTGCATTGGCCAGGGAACAGCTTTTTATGGCTGAAAAGGAAGCCTGTTTGGCCAGGGAGAGATACGAAAGGATGTGGCGGTATCTTGGTTTTTGCCTGGGCGCGGCGATTGTGCTGGCGTTGATCTGACAATCCTTTGAAGGGAAATGGAAAAGACGATGAATATTGAGTTGATCTTTCAAATCGCTGGAATTGGTATTCTGACCTCTATTTTTCATACTGTCCTAAAACAGGCGGGAAAAGAGGAATATTCTTTTATCGCTACGCTGGCCGGGGTATCCATTGCTTTAATCATGGTGGTGCAGCTTTTGGCCGAACTCTTGAGCAAGGTCAAGAGCGTATTTTTCCTGTCATAGGGGTGCGAAATGGAAATATTCCAGGTTGTCGGCATAGGCCTGTTAGGCACTGTTCTGGCAGTTTTCGTCAGGGAACGCAACAGGGAGGCAGCTGTTCTGGTAAGCTTGGCAACCGGTGTCATTATTTTTATCTTTGCCTTGAGCAGGGTCGGCGCTGTTATTGAGGTTTTGCGGGAACTGGCCTCTTATGCAAATGTGAACATGTTTTATTTAACCACCCTGCTGAAAATCATCGGCATAGCCTATATAGCCGAATTTGGGGCACAGGTTTGCAAAGACGCAGGGGAAAGCTCTACAGCCGCCAAAATTGAATTTGCAGCAAAAGTTCTGGTGATGGTGCTGGCGCTGCCCATTGTCGTGGCAATACTGGAGTCGGTTTTGAGGCTGGTTCCTTAGGTGGTGTGGAGAATGAGGAGACTGCCAGGAGTTGTCATTTTGCTGCTGTTTTTCACTTTGCCGGCAGGGGCAGCGGCGGCCGGCTTTCCGATGAACCAGGCAGAGAGGAAGCCTGCTCAAAGCCTGGAAGCGGCGGTGGAAAAACAAAAAAAAGCCCTGGATTTGCGTGAACTTGAAGAATTCATTTGCCAGGTTGACAGGGAAGTGGGGTCGTACTTGCCGGAGCTGTCGCTTTCGAAAATGATCGATTCTTTTAAAAAGGGAGAGTTTAGCTTTTCTCCACAGGAAGTGGTCAGCAAGATTATTAAGCTCTTTGTCTTTGAATTGACAGCCAATTTGACCCTCTTGGGGAAGCTGCTGATCATCGCCGTGGTTTGTTCGATACTCATCAATCTCCAGTCGGCTTTTGAGGGAGGGACAGTCGCCAGGCTCGCCTGTTTTGTTTGCCTGGCAGCCCTGATTACCATTGCCCTGGGTTCTTTCAATCTGGCGGTAAAAACGGGGCTGGGGTCCATCAGTAAAATGGTTGGTTTTATGAAGCTCTTGCTTCCTGTTCTTCTTGTGCTTCTTACAGCCGTGGGCGGTTTGACCAGCACAGCCCTGCTGCAGCCGTTCCTGATGGTCTTTTTGAGTGTGATGGGGGTTTTTATCCAGGGGGTAATCTTCCCGCTTATTTACCTTACTGCCATGATTTCTATTGTGAACAGTATTTCCGATCGGTTTAAGGTGACGCGGATAGCCAGCCTGATCAGGCAGCTGGCAAAAGCGGGAATTGGACTTGTACTCACCCTGTTCATAGGTGTTGTCACAGTGCAGGGAGCGGCCGGCGCCGTGATTGACGGGGTTACCCTGAGAACGGCGAAATTCATGACGGGCGCTTTTGTTCCGGTAGCCGGCAGCATGTTCGCGGATGCCCTGGACGCCGTAATGGGAGGTTCACTTCTGCTGAAGAATGCGGTTGGACTGACCGGTGTTTTAGTGCTGGGAGCAATCGCCCTGTTTCCCGTTATAAAGATACTGGCCATCGCCGTAATTTACCGGCTGGCGGCAGCGCTGCTTCAGCCGCTTGGCGATACCCTTGTTGCCGATGCCCTGGAAGATATGGCTGGCAGCCTCTTTCTGGTATTTGCCGCCGTGGCCAGTGTGGCCATCATGTTTTTTATGACCATCGCTGTTATTGTGGGGACGGCAAACTTTACGGTGATGCTCAGGTAGGTGATTGATGTTGGAAGTATTAAAAGAACTGGTCAGGAACATTGTGTTAATCGTTCTTTTGGCAGCTTTTCTTGACCTGATTTTGCCTTCAAGCAAAATGAGTTCTTATATCAAAATGGTGATGGGACTGTTTGTGCTTGTTTCCATATTAAATCCTCTTCTCGCTATTTTTCTTCATAGACAGGAATTCGAAGTTATGGCCTGGCAGGAGGAAAGCGCTTTTTTTGACAGCGCTTCTTACCTGGAAAAAAGCGAGAGGCTGGCAGAAGTAAACCGTGGTATCTTTAGGCAGGAATACGGCCGCAGGATGGAAATGCAAATGGAAGCCCTGGTTAAGCTGGTCAGGGGCGTAGAAGAGGCTTGGGTTAAGGTTGAACTGGAAGGAGATGGTCAGGCAGGTGACGTGAAGAGAATAAGGAGCGTTTTGGTGACGGTCGGAATTCAGGGCGAAAGAAAACAGGGCGCGGGCGTTTCCGGTGTTGAGCCGGTAAAGGTCGGGGTTGGGAACGGCGAAAGCAATACCGAGAACAATCCTGCGCGGCAGGCGGGTTCGGAAAAACAGGCAACAAATAAAAATGGGATCGAAAGAGAGATCAAAAACATGCTTGGCCGTTATTTCGAGCTGCAGGAAGGGCAAATCAGGGTGGTGTTCAACCGCTGACCTTTTAACAAAAGAGGTGTGCATATGAGTCAATTATATAAGACCGTATTCGATCCCAAAGGTAAATTCGGTATCTGGGGAATAGGCCTGATGGTGCTACTGGGTATAACCCTGCTCGTTATACCAGGACTCTTTTTGGGCAAAGAAAAGGCTGCTCCCGCCCCTATCCAGATCCAGGAGAAGTCAGAAATTACCGCATCCTCACTGGCCCGTCTCGAGAGCGCCCTGGCCTTGCAGGTCAGCCAGATCCTGAGCCAGGTTGAAGGGGCGGGAAAAGTGGCGGTTTCGCTGACCCTGGATGCCGGATATGAACAGGATTTCGCCCGCAATGTGACCAATGACAGTTCGACCGTGGAGGAAAGGGATACGGCCGGCGGGACAAGAAGCACGACCACCCTGAACCAAAAAACAGAAGTCGTATTTGCCCAGGGGGGAGGGAATGCACTGGTTACAAAAGAAATAGGGCCTAAAATAAGGGGGGTACTCATAGTTGCGGAGGGAGCCCGGGATAGTGAAGTAAAAGCCAAACTGATCCGTGCAGCGCGGGCCCTTCTAGATGTGCCGGCCCACCGCGTGTTGGTACTACCTAAAGAAAGCAGGTGAATAAAGAGGAGATGAAAACAGTATTTATCAGGTTTAAAAGCTTGCTGGCGTTTGGCCTGGTTTTATTGAGCGTTTCCACGGCCTGGCTTGCGGTGACGGGATGGGAAAAGCGCCAAACAATACAGGCCTTGCAAGAAAAAGAAGTCCAGGTTTCCAGTTTTGACGCTGAGCCCGGGCCCACAGTGACCATTGTTCCTCAGGACCCGGGAAAGACGGAGGACAGTTTTTTCAGCGAGTACAGGATTGAGCGGGAACGAACCCGCGGGGAACAGATCGAAATACTGCGCGAGATAGTAAGCAATCCCAATTCCTCGGCGCAAATGCGGCAGGAAGCGCAAAGCAAGCTTATCAGGATCTCCGATAACCTGGAGAAGGAGTCTAAAATCGAAAACACCCTTGTGGCCAAGGGGTTTAAAGATGCCGTGGTGGTAATCCAGCAGGAAGCGGTCATGGTTATCGTTTCTTCGGGCGGGCTGCGGCAGGACGAAATTGCCCGCATCAGCGACATTGTGGTGAAGGTTGTCGGGTGCAAGCAAGAGGACGTGGTGATTGTTCCCAAAGCGCCGTAGTTCGGTATTAAAGGACCTGGAGATTTTGCTCGGATGAGTGTTTGTTAGTTTTATTGGAATCTGATATAATATTTGAGAATACGAGGAGGTATTCTTATGGAAAAAGACCGGTCAGAAAAAAAGATACCCGCTGTTGATTCAGACGGTTTTGCAAATCCTGAAGACAGCGGTTCAATAAGAATAGCGGATGAAGTGGTGGCGATTATTGCCGGGCTGGCCGCCTCGGAAGTTAAAGGAGTGGCCGGGATGAGCGGCGGCATTGTGGGAGGTATTACCGAATTTGTCGGTAAAAAGAACCCTTCCAAAGGGGTAAAAGTAGAAGTGGGCGAAAAGGAAGCCGCCGTTGACATTTTTGTCATTGTAGAGTTTGGAGCCCGCATCCCGGAGGTTGCCAATGAAATACAGCGCAGTGTTAAAAAGGCCATTGAAAACATGACCGGGCTTACCGTGGTGGAAGTGAACGTTCATGTGCAGGGAGTGGCCTTGCCTCACGAGCATAAAGAAGATGAACACCCCCGCGTTAAATAAGATTTGGGAAGGAGGGTTTCGATGCACCGGACGCTGGACAAGATCATAATTGGGGTAATGTCGTTCGGCTACATGGCGGCATCTGTTTTTTTGGTTGTTTTATCGTTGGGCTGGACAAGTCCCCTGCTTTTTGTACAGAACTACCTGCTTTATATGACCAACCGCTGGGTACTGGGTTTATCGGGTGCAGTCCTGTTTTTGATCGCTTTTACCCTTTTTGCGAGCAGTTTTCGTTCCAGGCCTGAAAAACAAACCGTTGTTCATGAAACCTCGCTTGGACAGGTCAGGATCACCCTGATGGCCCTGGATAACCTGATTGTCAAGGCGAGTAAAAGCGTGCAGGGAATCCGGGAAGTAAAGACGCTGCTTAGAAGCACGGGAGAGGGAATTTATATTTGGCTAAGGGTCCAGGTGCTTCCGGACGTTAACATCCCCCAGATGACAGAAGACCTGCAAAAGAAAGTAAAAGAATACCTGGCTAAAACGGCGGGGGTGAACGTTTGCGAGATTAAGGTGACAGTGAATAAAATTGCCTGGGAAACGAAGAGCCGGGTAGAATAGGGGGAAGCGTGAATGTGGAGGGAATTGTTCACCGAACTGCTTCACAGCCACCGCGGCAAGTTTTTCGGCGCTCTGACCGGCTTGCTTTTCGGCATCCTGGTGATGGTGATCGGTTTATTACAAACGATTTTTATTGCCGCCTGCATTTATGTAGGGTATATTATCGGTAAACGCGTGGATGATAATGAAAGCCTCAGAGAAATGATCGAACATTTTTTTAAAGAGAAATAGTAATGGCCGCAAAAAGGGGGCATTTTTTTTGAAAAGACGCGCTGCTCGAGAACAGGCGTTAAAAGCGCTCTTTGCCCGTGACCTTGGAAAAAACGATCCTTTTGCCGTGCTGGAACAGCTATGGGAGGAGGAATCAACTGCCGGGAGCGTCCGTGAATTCAGCAAGCTGCTCGTTGAAGGGGTTCTCCAGAAACAGGAATCTATAGATGAGGTTATTCGCCAAAACGCAATAGAATGGAATCTGGAGAGAATGGCTGCGGTTGACAGGAACATCATGCGCATAGCCCTCTTTGAAATGCTTTTTTCGGCGAAGATCCCCAAAGCCGTGGCTATTAACGAAGCTGTTGAACTGGCTAAAAAATACGGCGGTGACGAGTCGGCCCGTTTCGTCAATGGCATTCTGGGCAGTGTGATTAAAAATACCGGTGAAGATACGGCTCCGGAAAGGAGATAGCAGGCTTATTGTGTTTTTGGGGATTGACACCAGCAACTATACCACTTCTTTAGCTGTGGTCGATATAAAAGGCGATCTTCTTGAAGACAGGAGAAAAACACTTCCGGTTCCAGAGGGAGAACGAGGGCTGCAGCAATCCAAAGCCCTCTTTTATCATTTGCAAAACATACCAGAATTGATGGAAGAAGTGTTTACAAGAATCAAAGGACGGGAAATCCTGGCCGTGGCGGCCAGCAGCAGACCCCGCCCGCAGGAAGGTTCTTATATGCCTGTATTCAGAGCCGGAACTGTTCTTTCCGGGAGTGTTTCAGCCTTGCTTCAGGTGCCGGCAGTGGCGACATCGCACCAGGAAGGACACGTGCTGGCAGGTTTGTGGTCAGTCCAAAAACAGGACCTGGCGAGTTGTCTGGTCATACACCTATCCGGAGGCACAACCGAACTTTTGTTGGTAAACAGGAAGCGGGAACGGCCCCTGCGCTTTGAAATAAAAATCCTGGGAGGTTCTTCAGACATCCAGGCAGGACAGCTGGTTGACCGGGTGGGAACAGCTATGGGGCTTTCTTTTCCCTGCGGACCAGCGCTAGAAAAACTTGCCCGGGAAAGCGAGTGCTATTCGGAAAAAGAACGCGCCAAAGCTGCCATACCTTCATTCGTAAAGGGATTAGAGATGAGCTTTTCCGGGGCGGAAACGCAGGCCATAGCTTTCCTGAAAAAAGGTATTCCGCCGCCACTGGTGGCAAGAGGTGTGGAGCGCTGCATCGCGGCGGCGGTGGAGAAAGCAGCCCGCCGGGCTGTAAACGACACGGGACAAAAAGAGGTACTGCTGGTAGGGGGCGTGGCGGCGAACGACTTCTTACGCTCACATTTGCGACAGAAGCTGGAACACCGGTCCGTGGGAGCCCGCCTGCTTTTCCCGGAAGTGCGGTTCTGCGGCGACAATGCAGTCGGTGTAAGTCTTGTCGCCCGCAGCGCGCTGCGGTGATTTGATTGAAGCAGTTGCCTTTTACAAGAGATAGGTTATACAATGTAGACGATAACGGAGGAGGTATAAACATTGTACAAAATTCTACACAAAGAGTCTCTGGGAACAAATCTTCACCTGCTTGAAGTCGAGGCTCCCCGGATTGCCCGGAAGGCGGAATCAGGGCAGTTCATCATTCTCAGGCTGAAAGAGGAAGCGGAAAGAATACCCCTGACCATTGCCGATTACTCCAGAGAAAAGGGGACCCTGACCATCATTTTCCAGGAAGTGGGGTTTTCCACACGCGAACTGGCCGGGTGCCAGGCCGGCGACACGATTTTAGACCTGGTAGGACCGCTGGGTGTTCCTTCGGAAATCGAGAATTATGGAACAGTGGTTTGCGTGGGAGGAGGAGTGGGGATTGCTCCAGTCTACCCTATCACCCGTGACCTCAAGAAAGCGGGAAATCGCGTGTTTTCAATCATCGGAGCGCGGAATTCCGGCCTTTTGTTCTGGAGGGAAAAAATGGCGGAAGTCAGCGACCAGCTTTTCATTACCACCGACGACGGCAGCGAAGGAAGGAAGGGTTTTGTATCCGATGTCCTGAAGGAAATACTGGATAAAGAAAAAGTTCAGCGTGTGTGGGCTATTGGTCCGATGATCATGATGAAAGTGGTAGCCGATACGACCAGGCCGTATGGTGTTCCCACCATCGTCAGCCTTAACCCCATCATGGTGGACGGGACGGGAATGTGCGGCGCCTGCCGGGTGGCCGTGGGAAAAGAGACCAAGTTTGCCTGTGTGGACGGGCCCGAATTCGACGCGCATCTTGTGGATTTTGATCTGGCAATGAAACGGGCGGCCTTCTTTAAGGATAAGGAACAGCAGGCCCTGGCGATGTGCAAGTGCGGAGGTGAGCGCAGGTGAAAAAAGGGAGAATCGGAATGCCTGTCCAGGACGCGCAGGCAAGAAAAAACAATTTCCACGAAGTAGCGCTGGGATATACACCGGAAATGGCCGGAGAAGAGGCTGCCAGGTGCCTTAACTGCAAGAACCCGCAATGTGTCAAAGGTTGCCCGGTGGAAGTGGACATACCCGGCTTTATTCAGGCCTTGAAAGAAGGGGACCTGAAAAGATCAGCCAGGGTCTTAAAAGAGAAGAATAATCTCCCGGCGGTTTGCGGGCGGGTTTGCCCGCAGGAAAGCCAGTGCGAGGCTCGCTGCATACTGGGAATAAAAGGCGAGCCGGTGGCAATCGGGCGCCTGGAAAGGTTTGTGGCTGACTGGGAAAGGGCATCCGGCGCGCCCCAGCCTGAAAGGCCAGTCCCCAAGAATAAAAAGGTTGCCGTAATAGGTTCGGGGCCGGCCGGGCTGACTGCAGCCGGCGACTTGGCCAAAATGGGTTACCAGGTCACGGTTTTCGAGGCCCTGCACACGCCGGGAGGAGTGCTTATGTACGGCATTCCGGAGTTCCGGCTGCCCAAGGAAGTGGTGCGGCAGGAAATAGACTATATCCGAAAACTGGGCGTCGACATCCAGGTTAACCAGGTGGTGGGCAAGACCTTTACTGTTGACGAGCTCCTGCAGAAAGAAGGTTATGACGCCGTCTTTATCGGGACAGGCGCAGGTCTTCCCAATTTTATGAACATTCCTGGAGAAAACCTGACCGGGATTTATTCGGCCAACGAATTCCTGACCAGGACAAACCTGATGAAGGCTTACCTGTTTCCCAAGTACTCCACTCCGATCAAGGTCGGCAGGAGAGTGGCCGTCATCGGGGCTGGCAATGTGGCTATGGATGCCGCGCGCACGGCCTTGCGGCTGGGCGCGGAAGAAAGCAGCATCATTTACCGCCGTTCAGCGGAAGAAATGCCGGCGCGGCACGAAGAGATCGAGCATGCCAAGGAAGAGGGAGTGCGGTTTATGCTTCTGACCAGTCCGGTAGCTTATACGGGCGATGAAAACGGTCATGTTAAAGGCATGACCTGCCAGCGTTTTTCCCTAGGCGAGCCTGATGAATCCGGCCGCCGCCGTCCGGTACCTATTCCCGGTTCGGAATTCGAATTGGAAATCGACACGGTGGTGGTGGCCATCGGGCAGACGCCCAATCCTCTTGTGCCCCGGACGACGGAAGGGCTTGTTATCGGAAAACATGGGAACATAGTGGCTGACGAGGAAAGCGGCGCCACTTCCCGGCCCAATATTTTCGCCGGCGGCGATATTGTTACGGGGGCAGCCACGGTAATACTGGCTATGGGCGCAGGGAAAAGGGCGGCCCGGTCGATTGACGAATACTTGAAGAGGAAATTAAGAAGGGAAGTAAAGGGTTGAAAAAACGCAGGGGGTGATGGCATGTCCTGCCAGATCATCGACGGCAAGGCAGTAGCCCAAAAAATAAGGGAAGAAATAAAAAAGAAGACAGGGGAATTGAAGAAGCGCGGGATTACCCCTGGGCTGGCCGTAGTCCTGGTCGGCGACGATCCGGCTTCTCATATTTATGTGGGACTTAAAGAAAAAGCCTGCCGGGAGGTTGGTTTCTACTCGGAGATCATCAAGCTTCCTGCCGGCGCGGCGGAGGAAGAAGTCCTGAAATTGGTGGAAGAATTGAATAAAAGGCCGGAAATCCACGGCATACTGGTACAGCTCCCGCTGCCGAAGCAGGTTAGAGAAGAAATAATCATTCCGTCTGTTGACCCCGGAAAGGATGTGGACGGCTCTCACCCCTTCAACATGGGGCGTCTCTTTATGGGACGCCCACGGGTTATACCATGTACTCCCTATGGCTGTATGAAACTTATCGAATCGGCCGGCTACGACCTTTCCGGCAAGCATGCTGTAGTTGTTGGCAGGAGCAATATCGTGGGGAAACCTATGGCGGCCTTGCTCCTTTCCAGGAATGCGACAGTCACCATCTGCCATTCGCACACAAGGAATTTGGGAACAATAACCAGAGAAGCCGACGTACTGGTCGCAGCAGCCGGGAAGGCAAACTTTATCCGCGGTGAAATGATAAAACCGGGTGCGCTCGTGCTGGATGTAGGTATAAATAGGTTCCCCGGCGGTAAGGTGGTCGGGGATGTAGACTTTTCTTCGGCCAGCCGTGTAGCGGGAATGCTGACGCCTGTTCCCGGGGGCGTGGGGCCCATGACTGTGGCGATGCTTCTTATGAATACGTTAAAGGCTGTGGAAAACAATTGTGAAGATGTGTGCTGACAGAATACTAAAAGTTAGCGACCTGGCAGCTTTGCTTCAGAAGATGCTGGATGACCGGCCGGAGCTTTCCAACCTCTGGGTCAGGGGCGAAATTTCAAATTTTAAGAAGCACGCGGCGGGGCATCTCTATTTTTCAATAAAGGATGAAAAGGCCGCCGTACGGGCTGTAATGTTCAAAAGCCGGGCCTGGTCTTTGAATTTCCTTCCCAGGGACGGCATGGACTGCCTGGTCAGGGGCTACGTGTCTTTGTATCCCAGGGAAGTCATGGTACAATTTTATGTTGAGGAAATTATCCCGGCAGGGATTGGCCTGCAGCACCTTGCTCTCGAGGAAATAAAGAAAAAGCTGCAGGAAAAGGGCTATTTTGCTCCTGAACGCAAAAGGCCGCTGCCTTTTTTACCCAGGGGACTGGGCGTGGTCACATCTCCCACCGGGGCGGCCATCAGGGATATACATCATGTGGTGCAGCGCCGTTATCCGGGAATGCCGGTAATCCTTTACCCAGCCCTGGTACAAGGAGATAAGGCGGCGCAGGAAGTGGCCGAAGGGCTCAGGATGCTGGGAGCCAGGGAAGACATCGATGTGATAATTGTGGCCAGAGGCGGCGGGTCGATGGAAGACCTGGGCGTTTTTAATACGGAAACGGTGGCGGAGGCGGTCTTCAAATCTCCCAAACCTGTCATTTCGGCGGTCGGCCACGAAATAGACTACACCATCACCGACCTGGTGGCGGATGTTCGGGCGGCTACTCCCACTGCTGCCGGAGAACTCGCGGTTCCAGTAAAGGATGAGCTTTTTAAGGCGCTTGATAAATCCAGGGAAAAGTTATACCATGTTTTACAAAACCGCCTGGAGCGCGAAAGAATGAGGCTGGGCTACCTGGCCGGGTCAGGTGCGTTAAACAGCCCGGCCCGCTGGCTGCGTAACTACCAGGAAGAACTGGCCAAACAGGAAGTCTTGCTGTTTGACCTGCTGGACGGCTATTTGCGGAATAAACGACATGAGCTGCAGGTGGCGAGCGGGAAGCTCCAGTCACTGAGCCCGTTGGACACACTGGCCCGGGGTTTCAGCATCTGCAAGGATAAAAACGGCCGGGTTGTCTTTAGAGCAAGCCAGGTGGAATTGAATGAAACTGTCGGCATCCAGCTTTTTTCCGGCAGGCTGGAATGTGTGGTAACCAAAAAGGAGGACAGCGGCGAATGAGCGAGGAGCGTTCGTTTGAGGAAAACATCAAAAAGCTTGAAGAAATCGTCCGCCGCCTGGAGCGGGGAGACATCAGCCTGGAAGAAGGACTCAGCGCTTTTGAAGAAGGGGTATCCCTGGTTAAGGTTTGTCAAAAGCAGCTGGACCGGGCCTCGGAAAGGATAAAAGTACTGACCCAGGAAGGAATGTTGAAAGGCCTAGCGCAGGATCCCGGGGAGGGGTAATGAATGGACTTGAAAAAATACTTGCTAAAAAAGGCCGGCCAGGTAGACAAGGCCCTGAGCGCGCTGCTGCCGGAAAACAGCGTTTATCCGGAGATAATACATGAAGCCATGCGCTACAGCCTGTTTGCCGGCGGTAAGAGGTTGAGGCCCATTCTTTGCCTGGCCAGCGCCGAAGCGCTGGGAAAAGAGAGCGGCCCTCTTTTGCCTGTGGCTTGCGCCCTGGAAATGGTCCATACCTATTCCTTGATCCATGACGACCTGCCAGCAATGGACGACGACGACTACCGCCGGGGAAAACTTACCAGCCACAAGGTTTTTGGCGAAGGAATAGCCATCCTGGCGGGCGACGCCCTTCTTACCAGGGCTTTCGAACTCTTGGCGGAGTTCGGCTGCCAGGCGGAAAACAGCCTGAAACCGGTTGTGCTGCAGGTGACCCGCGAGGTGGCCCGTGCTGCGGGGTCTTTAGGAATGATCGGCGGACAGGTTGTGGACCTCCTCTCCGAAGGGAAGCCAATCGAAGGCGATACTTTGACCTACATTCATACCCACAAGACAGGGGCGCTTTTTTTAGCTTCCGTCAGGGCGGGGGCGCTCCTGTGCGGTGCGTCGGAAAAAGAACTGGACGCTTTGACCGCTTATGCCGAGAATTTCGGGCTGGCTTTTCAAATCACCGATGACCTGCTGGACATTACCGGGGATGAAGCCAAACTGGGGAAACCGGTGGGGAGCGATGTCCGGAACGAAAAGGTCACTTATCCTTCTCTTTACGGCCTGGAAAAATCGCGGGTGCTGGCTGAGGAGGCAGTTAAGAAGGCTGTTTCAGCTGTTGGGTCGCTTCCGGGTTCAACCGGTCCCCTTGAACAGCTGGCGCAGTACCTGCTGGAAAGGGAAACATGAGTAAGAGATATGCATGAATTCTATACCGGGATCATAAACAATCACCTCTGGTTGGGATTCGTTTAACTCCTGAATAATTTACTAAGGCAGGTGCTTTTGTGGGACAGCTGGAAAAAATCGAAAACCCACGGGACTTGAAAAAATTGCCCGTAAGTGAACTGAATACGGTGGCTGGTGAGGTCCGCAGTCTTATCCTGGAGACCGTATCAAAAACCGGCGGGCATTTGGCTCCCAGCCTGGGCGTGGTTGAGCTGACCTTGGCGCTGCATTACGTTTTTAATTCGGAGAAAGACCAGATTATATGGGATGTGGGGCACCAGGCATATGGGCACAAGATACTGACCGGCAGGAAAGAAAAATTTCATACCTTGCGGCAGTTTCAGGGCATATCAGGTTTCCCTAAAAGGGAAGAGAGCCTCCACGACACTTTCAACACGGGGCACAGCAGCACTTCCATTTCGGCTGCCCTAGGATACGCCCTGGCCAGAGACAGGTTAGGGGAAAAAAATCATGTGATAGCCGTGATCGGCGACGGCGCCCTGACGGGAGGCCAGGCGTTTGAAGCTTTGAACCAGGCTGGGCACCTGGGGATCAATCTCCTGGTTGTTTTGAACGACAATGAGATGTCCATAGCCCAGAATGTTGGCGCCATGTCGTCCTATTTAAGCCGCCTGCGGGCAGATCCTTTGTATGCCAGGCGCAAGAAGGATATTGAGTATCTTTTGAACAGGGTTCCGGCGATTGGCCCGACTGTGGTGAAGGCTGTTGAGCGGGTAAAGGGCAGTCTCAAATACCTTCTTGTTCCAGGCATGATTTTTGAAGAGCTCGGCTTCACTTATCTTGGCCCCATTGACGGGCACAATATAACAGAACTCACCCGGGTCTTGTACAAGGCTCAAAGCTTGCAGGGTCCTGTCTTGCTTCATGTCCTGACGCAGAAAGGCAAGGGGTATTTGCCGGCGGAAAAAAACCCCGCCGTCTTTCACGGGGTGGGACCCTTTGAACTTAAAACCGGCAAGATTTTAAAGCCGCCGGGCCCGCCCACTTATACGGAGGTGTTTGGAGAGACAATAATTGACCTGGCCATGCGCGACAGCAAGGTGATGGCCATAACTGCGGCAATGCCTGATGGAACCGGATTGAGCAATTTCGGGAATAAGTTTCCCCACCGCTTTATTGATGTGGGCATAGCGGAGCAGAACGCCGTGACCATGGCGGCTGCTATGGCCTTGAAAGGATTAAAACCGGTCCTGGCGATTTATTCGACCTTTCTACAGCGCGCTTACGATCAGGTTCTTCATGACGTCTGCCTCCAAAATGCGCCAGTCCTTTTTGCTGTTGACCGGGCCGGGCTGGTTGGAGAAGACGGTCCAACTCATCATGGGGCTTTTGACCTGTCGTATTTAAGGCAGATGCCCGGTATGACTGTGATGTCCCCCAAAGACGAAGACGAACTTCGTCACATGCTCTACACGGCTTTGCAGTTTGACGGGCCGGTGGCCATTCGTTACCCGCGGGGCCGGGGAGTGGGAGTTAAATTCAGCGCCAGCTACCAAAAGTTGCCCTGGGGACGGGGAGAAGTGCTGGCCGTGGGCGACGATCTCCTTCTTTTGGCTGTGGGATCAATGGTCTATCCAGCGCTGGCCGTGCATCGAATACTCAAAGACGGGGGGATAACTTCGACGGTAATAAACGCGCGGTTCGTGAAACCCCTGGATGAAGAGTTGATCATCGATGCTGTGCAAAAACATCCCTGTTTTGTGACAATGGAGGAAAATGTTGTGGCCGGCGGGTTCGGCAGCGCGGTCTTGGAACTGCTCTTGAGAAACGGGATCAGCCAGATGAAGGGACTTACCATCGGGCTGCCCGATTGTTTTGTTACGCATGGAGCCATCGATGTTCTGAAAGATCACCTGGGCCTTACTCCTGCAAAGATGGCGGAAAGGATCAAGCAGCACTTCTCGCTGCGAACCGCCAAGCCGAAGGGACCAAAGATTTCGGTTTTGAACCGCAAGTAAAAGGCCCGGTCATGGCCTCGGGTTCAAAATCGCTAAAAGAAATCGCCAAAAGGAATGTGCATTATGGGGAAGGAACGTTTGGACCAGGTTCTGGTGAAAAAAGGGCTGGCTGCCAGCAGGGAGAAAGGGAAGGCCCTGATCATGGCCGGGAAGGTCTTTGTTAACCGGGTTAGGGCGGATAAACCCGGCGTCCTGGTAAGCGACAGCGATGAAATCGAACTGAAAGGTCAACCGTTTCCCTATGTCAGCCGCGGCGGGCTCAAGCTGGAAAAAGCCTTGCGGAAATTCCGGCTTAATATGGAAGGGAAGGTTGTAATGGATGTGGGGGCCTCTACGGGCGGGTTTACGCATTGCGCCCTGTTGAACGGGGCCTCCAGGGTCTACGCTGTTGACGTGGGTTACGGCCAGCTGGACTGGAGCCTTAGGCAGGATAGACGCGTGGTATGCCTGGAGAGAAAGAATGCCAGGCATTTGACGGGTGACGATATTGGCGAGGCGGTTGATATTGTAACTATTGATGTCTCTTTTATTTCTCTGAGAAAAATACTTCCGGCCGTTTACCCTTTTCTTAAATACGGCGGAGATGTCGTGGCCCTTATCAAACCGCAGTTTGAGGCCGGGCCGGAAAAGGTAGGGAAGAAAGGCGTGGTTAGGGACGCAAGGGTTCACGTTAGTGTTATCAGGGGAATTGTTGATTACTGCGGGGAGATAGGCCTGTCGCCGCTGGGGCTCGATTTTTCTCCTGTTGCCGGGCCGGAAGGCAACATTGAGTTCCTTTTGTGGCTCAACAAGGGCCGGGAAGGCGTAAGGACGGACTGGGAACAGGTTATCGAAAACGTGGTGCGGGAAGCGCGCGAGGAGTTGACGGGCTTGGGGTTAAGCAAGAAGAAAGAGACATAACAGCCGGGTAGTGAAAACATAATAACATAAACTTCGCCCAAATAGGCGATTTTTTTGCATAAAAAAGGGAATTACTGGAGTCTGTCGAATTTAATATAGGGGTGCTTGTTTTCATGACGGTGAAGGATGCCTTTATTCTTGGGCTTTTGCTGGGAGGGATTATCCTTATTTATTTTTTGAAGACCTGGAAAAGCAGCAGCTCAAAGAAAAGGCTTAAACGTGCCAAAAGGGGAGAAACCGGGGCCGTTCGGTTCTTGGAAGACCGGGGATATACTATAATTGAAGCGCAAAAAAAGAAAACAATAATAACCTGGATTAACGGGAAGCCGCGCCGGAGCCACCTTGCGGTTGATTACTACGTGAAAAAAGGAGGCAGAACTTATGTCGCGGAGGTGAAAACAGGCCGGAAGGTTTCCAGGCCGGCTCTTGCCGGCACCAGGAGGCAGCTTCTCGAATACTATTTAGCGTTCAGGCCCCATGGAATCCTGCTGGTAGACATGGAAAAAGGGATTCTTCATGAGATCGCTTTTGAGATATGCGACGAAATGAACGAAAAAAAGCGCTGGATTATAATTGCGGCCGCGGCGGGACTGCTCGGCTTTTTATGCGGCGGGCTACTGTTCAAAATGGCTGGTGGGGGGTATTGAATGTTTAACAAGGTAGGTATCATCGTCAACAACAGGAAAAAGCAGCCGGTCCAGTTGGCCAGGGAATTAATCAACTGGTTTCTGAAAAAGGGTATCCAGGTTTATACCACCGAAGAAGACGGGGCCGTGCTGGGAGTCGAAAAGGACATGACCACAGGCCGGCTGGGGCAGGAGGTTGACTGCGTCATCACCATAGGCGGAGACGGGACCTTTCTGAGGGCGGCGCGCCTGGCCTCGCCGTACAGTATCCCGATTCTTGGCATCAACATGGGGATGCTTGGGTTTTTGACGGAAGTGGAGCTTGGTGAAATGGACGAGGCCCTGCAAAAGCTTATCAGAGGCGATTATTACCTGGAAGACAGGATGATGCTTGAAGCCAGGGTTATCCGGGACGGCGGGGAGGCCGGTTCGTTTGTGGGGCTCAATGATGTCGTAATAAACAAGGGACCGCTGGCCCGCCTGGTCATTCTTGATATTTTTGTCGGCGATGAATTCGTCACCACGTATAAAGCGGACGGAGTGATAATTTCATCGCCGACAGGTTCTACGGCTTATTCGCTGTCGGCAGGCGGGCCCATCGTTCACCCGGAGGTGGAGGTAATTATCATCACTCCCATTTGTCCTCATACCTTGCAGGCACGCCCGCTGGTCATCCCGTCACATAAGACGGTCAGGGTCGATATTGTCAGCACCCAGCCCGATTCCATGCTTACCATTGACGGCCAGCACGGCTTTGAATTGAGAAACGGCGACCAAATCAATGCGGGGAAAGCGGTCAATTACACCCGGCTGGTGCGGATAAAGGAATACGAGTTCTTTAATATATTACAGGAAAAGTTGAAAACAGAAGGCAGGATGACCTATGAATGAAACCCTTCGCGCCACAGGGGTTTGCCACTTGCTCTTGGGCCGGCTTTTAGCCGCGGGGCAAACCGTGGTTGACGCCACGGCGGGAAACGGTAAAGATACCCTGTTCCTGGCAAAAGCGGTGGGAAAAAGCGGCAAGGTTTATGCCTTTGACATCCAGGCTGAAGCGCTGGAAAAAACGCGCAGCCTGCTGGAAGCGCACCGCTGCCTCGAGCAGGTGGAACTCATCCATGACAGCCATGAAAAAATAAACGATTATCTCGCGGAGCCGGTCAATGGATTCATTTTTAATCTGGGCTACCTGCCCGGAGGTGATAAAAGGATCACCACGGCTGCGGGCACAACAATCAACGCCCTCCGGCAGGCAGTGGAACGAACAGCCCCCGGCGGCATCATTGCGGTGGTTGTTTATCCCGGCCATCCCGGGGGCGAAGAGGAGGCCAGGGAAACCGAAGAATTCTTAAGCAATTTAGTTTCTCCTTACTGGCACGTGCTGGCCTGGAAAAAACTGAACGGGGAAAAAGCTGCCCCGGCTTTGATCGTTGCCTACAGGCAGGCATGAAAAGAGGTGATTCTTTTGAAGACAAGCAGGCAGAAAAAGATCCTGGAGATTGTTGAAAACAACGCTGTTTCAACCCAGGAAGAACTCGCCGACGCGCTGCGCGCGGCGGGGTACAACGTAACGCAGGCGACAGTTTCCCGCGATATTAAGGAACTGCGCCTGGTTAAGGTGGCAACGGGTGAGAACACTTACAGGTACGGGCTGCCTGTGGAGCAGGAATCGGCCAAAAACGAAGAACGCCTGCGCCGGATGATGAAGGAACTGGTGGTGAGCATTGCCGCTAGTGACAATATCGTGGTGCTGAAAACCTATCCCGGGAATGCCCAGGCCGTCGCTTCCCTGATTGACGGCGCTAGATGGCCGGAAATTATCGGTTCCGTAGCTGGAGACGATACAATAATATTGATTGTTAAAACTCCACATGAGGTTAGACCCGAATCGGCCCGTTTAATGTTTAAGCTAAAAAGCATGATGGAGTAGGTGTTGGCAAGGATGCTCGAAAGGTTATATATTAAAAATTTTGCGTTAATCGAGGAGCTGACGGTTGTTTTTAACGAGAACCTTAATGTTTTGACGGGGGAAACAGGCGCCGGCAAGTCCATAGTAATAGATGCTGTTTCTGTCTTGCTGGGAGGCAGGGCCCAGGCTGAATATGTCCGTACCGGCACAGACAGGGCTGTCCTGGAAGGGGTTTTTTATGTTCCCGCGCAGCATCCCGTCTACCGGTATATGGAAGAACTGGGACTGGAAGTTGAAGACCAGTCTATTGTCTTGGCCCGCGAAATCTCTTTGAGCGGTAAAAACGCCTGCCGGGTAAACGGCAGGACTCTAACGCTCGGCCAGTATCGCGGTGTGGGGCTGCTCATTGTTGACATTCACGGCCAGCATGACCACCAGTCCTTGTTAAACCCGGCAAACCACGTTGATATACTGGATAAATTCGGCGGAACCGAGCATTTACAGCTTCGAAAAACGGTCAAGGAGTGTTTTAATGAATGGAAGACGGCCAGGGAGGAGCTCGACAGCCTGCTGGCCAAGGAACAGGAAAGACTTCAGCGTATAGATATTCTGACATACCAGCTCAAGGAAATCGACGGGGCAAAGCTAAAGCCGGGCGAAGACGAGGAACTGAAAAAGGAAGCAATCTTGCTGGCCAATGCCGAAAAAATTATCCACAACGTCCAGGCGGCCTATCTCAACCTGTTTGGCGGCGAAAAAGGGCTTTCGGCGTATGACCTGGTGAGTAAGGCGCTGGCCAATATAAACGAAGTCAAAAAGGTCGATCCTTCTTTGGAAAAACTTTTTGCCCAGCTGGAGACAAGCCTTTATGTTCTCGAAGAGACGGCCGGCGAGCTAAGGAAATACAGGGATGAAACGGAGTTTTCTCCCCAGCGGCTGGAAGAGGTGGAAAAAAGGCTCCAGGCAATCAGGGACCTGGGCAAGAAATACGGCCCGACGGTGAAGGAAGTCCTGGAGTTCAGGGAGAAAGCCCAGGCCGAGCTGGCAATGTGGCAAAACAGCGTCCAGAGGGCTGAGGAACTGGAGAGCAGGGTCAGGCTGCTGCGAGAGGCTTACGAAGAAAAGGCCGCGCGGCTGTCGACTGCGCGCAAGGAACAGGCCAAGAAACTGGAAAGTAAAGTGATCGGCGAACTGAATGAGCTCGCCATGCCTGACGCGCGCTTTTTTGTGGCCATTACTGACGGTGAAGGGACCTCAAAAGGCCTTGACGAGGTTGAATTCCTGATTTCACCCAACCCTGGAGAGCCGCTGCTGCCGGTGGTAAAAATCGCTTCTGGCGGTGAACTCTCGCGCATTATGCTGGCCCTCAAAACCATCACTGCCGACCTTGACGAAATTGTGACGCTCATTTTTGACGAAATTGACGCAGGCATCGGTGGGAAGGCCGCCCAAAAAATGGCGGAAAAGCTTAAAAGGATCAGCAAAAGCCAGCAGGTTATCTGTGTTACTCATTCTCCGATTATTGCCGCCCTGGCCGACCACCACCTGCTTTTAGAAAAGGTTGTGGAAGGCGGACGGACAAAAACCCTGCTTCGCCTTCTCGAGGGAGAAGAGAGAGTGGACGAACTCACCCGCATGCTGGGGGGCGAAAAGCAGACGGATGATCTTAGAAAGCACGCCCTCCAGATGCTAAAAAGTTAATAAAACAGTATAAAAATTATATTAGGAAAAATGTGGAACCCAAGCCGGGTTCTTTTTAATTGCGTACAGGAAAGATTCCACCGCATGAGCAACGCAAAATAAGAATTGTTTAATGCTTTTTAATTGATTGGGCAGGCAAATTGTTTTAAAACTGGGGTATTTACGCTTAATCACCACCAATAATAACCCTGTTGCCAAACATAAAAGCTCTTGTTTCAGGTTATTTTATTAACATCAAAAAAAATGAATAGATGAGGAAGGGTTTGCCGGAGTAAGGAGGACAATTATTAATGAGTCCAAAAAAGCGGCAAATCCTGGGTTTATTCTTTACGTTCCTCTTAATACTCGGTTTTCTTGCTCCGCAGGCCAGAAACTACTTTTCTTTCCAGGAAGAACAAATGTTATCGGTTGGCGACACCCTCGACCTTTTTCTTAACCTGCCGCCGCTCATTTTAAAAAGCATTAATGTTCACGTGCAGGGTGGAGTAAAACTTCTTGACCTGGAAGGAAGTTTGTTGAAAGAAAGGTCTTACAGATTAGGCGCAGAGACATCACCGGTGCTTGTTAAACCGGGGAAAATTGAACTGCAGTTAAAATTGTTTAATGTTATTCCTTTAAAAAAGATAAGTGTTAGTGTTGTCCCCAACATCAGTTTGGTTCCCGGAGGTCATTCCATAGGCGTTCTTTTAAGAACTGATGGCGTGATGGTGGTTGGATTTTCGCCGGTTCTCAATGAATATAATATTCCCGTTTTTCCGGCCAGAGATGCAGATATAGCGATTGGCGACATTATCGTGGAAATAAATGGGACGAAAGTTGTTTCTGACGACCAGGTTAAAGAGATCGTCGCCTCCTGGAAACCTTCGGACCAGGGAATGATTTTTAAAGTCAGGCGGGGAAACGAGTATTATGAAAGAGTTGTATATCCTCAGTACTGTCGTGATACCAGGTCATATCGCATAGGGCTCTTTATTCGTGATAACGCAGGCGGTGTGGGGACGCTCACATTTTACGAACCGGTGAGCATGAAATTTGGTGCATTAGGGCACATGATCACAGATTCAGAAACAAATCAGGCCCTACGCATTAAAGAAGGGAAAATCCTTGCGGCTTCGGTGCAAGAAATTCAAAAAGCCAAAAGAGGCTTTCCAGGAGAAAAAGTGGGAATTTTCCTGGAAAACAGCGATTTGGGAAATATTGAAAAGAATGATAATTGCGGCATATATGGAACAATATATCAGGCCTTGGAAAACCCGCTTTATTCACAGCCGCTTCCGGTGGCTTATTCAAATCAGGTGCGAACCGGCAAGGCTGAAGTCTTGACGGTGTTAGACGGGCAGGAAATAAAAAAATTCGGCCTTGAAATTGAAAGAATCATGTATGGCCGGCAGGACGGCAAAAATATGATTGTTCGCATAACCGATAAAAACTTGCTGGACCGCACCGGGGGAATAGTGCAGGGCATGAGCGGTAGCCCGATAATTCAAAACGGGAAAATAGTGGGGGCGATCACGCATGTCTTTGTAAACGATCCCGGCTGGGGATACGGAGTATTTATTGAAAACATGCTCTATGAAGCAGGAGTCCTGCGGCGGGAAAAAACCCTGGGTTTAAAGAACCCGGGTTTTTTGTTTTATAATGTAAAAAAAAGAAAATATTATTACATTTTATGCTATAATTTGTTATATTAAGGATTAATTTATCCGGCAACTGCGAATTAACTCGGAAAATTTATTGAAGCTAAAATGCAATAAATGGAAAAAAGAGGCAGGAAATAAATGCTC
Organism: Peptococcaceae bacterium; assembly: GCA_024655825.1. Classification (NCBI taxonomy): domain Bacteria; kingdom Bacillati; phylum Bacillota; class Clostridia; order Eubacteriales; family Peptococcaceae; species Peptococcaceae bacterium. The sequence continues at coordinate 35,430 of JANLFJ010000019.1, forward strand.
AATGTCGAATTTGTAAGCGAACAAAAAAGCAATGGGAGGATAAGCGATGTACAAATCCGTAAAAGTCTTAATTGCAGATGACAACAGGGATTTTGTGGAGATATTACGCGAATACTTTGAAAAACAGGAAGATATGACAGTAGTCGGTACAGCGTATAACGGACAGGAAACCCTGGATATGATTAACCTGAAAGTACCCGACGTGGTTGTTCTGGATATTATCATGCCGCATCTTGATGGAATCGGTGTGCTGGAAAGGCTGGCCAGGATGGAACTCGTAAACAGGCCCAAAATCGTGATGCTGACCGCCCTGGGGCAGGAGAACATGACCCAGAGGGCTGTGGAGCTGGGTGCGGATTATTATGTGATCAAACCTTTTGACCTGGAAACACTGGGTAACCGCGTGCGCCAGCTGGCCTTGGGAATCAATCCCAATAGACCCAACAGTCCAGCACCGTCATCGACCTATCAACCTCCTGCCCGTTCAAGGAGTATGGACCTGGAGGTAACGAATATAATCCATCAAATGGGTGTCCCTGCACATATAAAGGGCTACCAGTATTTGCGCGACGCCATCCTCATGGTTATCAGCGAAGTTAACCTGCTTGGCGCCGTAACCAAGGAGCTTTATCCCATGATTGCCGAAAAGTACCAGACAACTCCCAGCAGGGTGGAAAGGGCCATCCGCCATGCCATTGAGCTGGCCTGGGACCGCGGCAATGTGGAGATGATGAACAAATTTTTCGGCTACACCATTAATATCCAGCGAGGAAAGCCCACCAATTCGGAATTTATTGCCATGGTGGCTGACAAGCTGAGGATCGGGACTAAAGTGAGTTGAAAACACGCCATAATCCACTGGCCTGGCAGGCGATAATCAGGCATTGAGCTGGCAAAATCACTTTTTGTCAGCTTTTATTTTTGCCAGTATTACCAGAAGAAGCCAGGGGAAATTTTTTATGACTGGAACATACTAATCTTAAACGGCATAAATCGCGAGAAGAATTTATGGTTATTACCGGGAAGGTCAAGGTAGACCGCAGCACAAAAAAACTGGTGAAACGCATTCAACCCCACGAGATCGCAGTGATTGACCATCCCGATCTCGACGAGGTGGCTGCCCTGTCGCTCGTTCGTGCCAAGGTCAGGGCGGTTGTTAACGCCCAGCCCTCAACTTCGGGGAGGTACCCGAATCTTGGCCCGCTTACCCTTTTAAAACATCATATTCCCCTCATCGACCAGGCCGGAGCAGCCGTGCTGGAACTGGCGGACGACCAGGTTGTAGAAATAAGGGAAAACAGGATTTATTTAAAAAAAAAGCTGCTGGCCCAGGGTGTCAGGCAGACTGCCGAGTCCATTCTGCGGGTGATGGAGTCGAGCAAAGCCAACCTTCACCAGGGCCTGGAGGAATTTGTTGATAACACGCTCTTTCATGCCCGGTATGAACGCAGTTCCATCCTGGGAAAACTGGAAATCCCTCCGCTCAAAACTTCTTTTCAAGGAAGGCAGGCCCTGATTGTTGTTCGCGGCAAGGGTTACTGCGAAGATTTAAAAGCGGTGAAATCATACATCAGAGAGATGAAGCCGGTCCTGGTCGGAGTGGATGGGGGAGCCGATGCCTTGTACGAGAACGGGTACAGGCCTCACCTGATTTTTGGAGACATGGACAGTGTAAGCGATCAGGTTCTGGCCTGCGGGGCGGAAGTGGTTGTGCACGCTTATACGGACGGCCAGGCGCCCGGTCTGGAGCGCATCGGCCAAATGGGGCTGGAGGCGCAGGTTTTCGCCGCTCCCGGTACGAGCGAGGATGCCGCCATGCTCCTGGCATACCATGGAGGGGCCGAGCTGATCGTAGCGGTGGGTACCCATTCCAGTGTTATAGATTTTTGGGAAAAGGGCAGAAACGGTATGGCCAGCACTCTCCTGACCCGCATCAAGGTGGGCAGCATACTGGTTGATGCTAAAGGGGTCAGCCGGTTATACGGAGAAAAAGAGGGCATAAAGCCGGTGGTCCAGGTGGTCTGTGCCGCCTTTTTTCCTTTTTTGATAATCCTCTCGGTATCGACCCTGCTGTCGCAGCTGGGCCGCCTTTTGTTGCTCAAGTTTAAGATAACGCTGGGAATCTGAAGAAGGAGGTTTCTATGAGGTGATTATTGATTCCAAGTACCATGCGGCCTCTCTTGTTGCAGTGTTTATGGCCCTGGGCATGGGCATCGTTATCGGCAGTCTGCTGGTTGGGGACAGTTTTGTCAAGGATATTGCCAAAGAGCAGGAGATAATCGTCCAGCGCCTGGAACAGGATTATCTCTTTTTAAGGAACGAAGCAAGGTTTTACCAGGAAGAAATGAATAAATTGAAAAAGATGAACGATTATTACCAAAGGTACGCCAGGGAAACGCTGCCTTTGGTGATTGGCGGCTGCCTTGCCGGAAAAAAGCTCGCGGTAATTGAGAACAGAGAAGCAGGAACACCCGGCTTTTTTCTAGACAGCATCAGGTTATCCGGCGCAGAATTTTATGTCGCGGAATATGGGAGCGATATAAACAAAGGCACAGCAGAAAGGTATGGAAACGGCGCGGCTGTGGACGCTTTGATTTATGTCAACTGCCGCCAGGCCATGGAAGAAAGAGAAGATGTCAAAAAAGCCCAGGCCGGCTTAATCCAGGAATACACCGCCAGGGGGATCAAGGTGTACTATCTGGAGACCCGTTCCAACCCCGGCGAAGCGGAGGCCGGTAAGAGGGCGGACGGGATTTTTTATCTCGATTCCAGCGGATCCATCCCGGAGCAGGCCGCGCTGATCCTGTCCATTGCCGGTTTTTCTTTTTCTCAGGAAGCGAACAGGGCCACAGGGTTTTAACCAGGGGAGGTGCGCAGTTTTGCCCGGATTTACCGTCGTGATTCCCGCTTATAACGAAGGCCAAAGGATTTCCGCCACTATTTGCGCCCTTAAATCGGCCGGCAGAGTGGATGAGGTCCTGGTGGTGGATGACGGTTCGGTGGACGACACTGCCGGGATTGCGAAAAGAAACGGCGCCAGGGTGCTCAGATTGCCCTCAAATGTGGGCAAAGGAGGGGCGTTAAACGCAGCTTGCCCGTATATAAAAAGCGATTTTGTACTTATTATCGATGCCGATCTGCAGGAGAGCGCCCGGCAAGCACTGCTGCTGGTAGAGCCGGTGACGTCGGGGCAAGCGGATTTGGCTATTGCCGGTTTTCCCCCCGGGAAGGGAGGGCAGGGTTTTGGGCTCGCCAGGCGAACGGCCGCCTGGGGCATAAAAATGTTGACCGGACAAAATATCAAGTCACCCCTTTCAGGACAGAGGTGTCTTGCCAAAAAGGTCTTGCTGGAACTACTGCCTCTGGCGCCGCGGTTCGGCCTGGAAGTCGGCATGCTCGTAGATGCGCTGAGAAAGGGATACAGTGTGCTGGAAGTGGAGACAGGGCTGGAACACTGCCCGCCCGGCCGGGATTGGCAGGGTTTTTTACACCGGGGCAGGCAATTCGTTGATATATGTCTTGCCTTGGGTTCCCGCTGCGGGAGGCTTTTCGAGTGATCATGCCGCTGGTTTGCTGCCTGCTGCTTTTTGGAGGAGGATTCCTGGCCGCTGGTTTTTTGCTGCCCTTTTTTCTCGATACCGCCAGCGTTCCGGCCGCCTTAAAACCCAACTGGCGGGGCAAGCTCATTCCCGGAACAGCCGGACTGGTTTTCCCTGTATTGCTCAGCCTGGTTTGCCTTCCGCTTGTTCAAAACGGAGCCCGGGATAAGAGTCTGATCATTTTTATGTTTGCCGTATACGGAGCTGCTTTCCTTGGCCTGGTTGACGATATGATGGGCGATGCCGGGCCAAGGGGGCTTACAGGCCACTTTGGCCGTTTGTTCAGGAAACGGAAAATATCTACCGGTGTGGTCAAGGCTTTAGGGACAGGGGTGATAGCGCTCTGGGTCGTTTTATATGAACAAGGCTCAACCATGGGGCTTGACTGGCTGCTTTTGCTGTTATGCGTTAATTTTATAAATCTCCTTGACCTGCGGCCGGGAAGAGCGGTAAAAGGCACGATTTTTCTTTTTGCGTTGTCGCTGCTTTTGCCGATTGGCGATTACCGGTTTTTAAGCGCTGCTGCCGGCATTCTCATCGCTTATGCCCGCTATGACCTGCGGGGTGAGGTAATGCTGGGGGACACCGGGTCGAATGCGCTGGGGATGGCTGCCGGACTGGTCCTTCTGCAGGCGCCTTTTTTGGCCAAACTGCTGCTGGCGGCCGGGCTGATGGTTTTTCAGCTGGCCTGCGAGAAGTATTCCTTTAGCAGAATTATAGAAAAAAATGAATGGCTCAGGAAAATCGACAGGTGGGGAAGAGATTAAATCAAGACGAGAAGGATAATGCCGCTCTGATGTGGAAAAGGTAGTTAAAGAATGGATAATTAAAACGAAGGCTGGACAGGTGTGAACCGGTCGATTAACAGGCATGTTGGAGTGGTTACGAAAATATGCTCTTGCGAAGATGAACTTCTTGAGATTGAAGTGCGCGTGGAAGGCGGGTCCCAAAAGGCGTATGCTTTTCCCCGGCAAACCGGAAAGGTCAGGATCGGCGACCAAGTCCTTTTGAATACGACGGCGGTCGACCTGAAACTGGGAAGCGGGGGTTATCATTTTGTAATGGCCAACCTGACCGAGGAGCGAAGCTCCGGCGGGGTCCAGACCGGCCGGAAGGCAGGCCATATTATGAAGCTGCGCTACACTCCTTTCCAATTGAAGGTTATGGCTGCCGAGGAGCCCGGCAGCCCCTGGCGCGGGTTGTTGGAGAAGACTCAAGACCTGGGAGGCATTCCCGTCATCGGGGGATCGCTGCACAGCATGCTCGTACCCTGCGTCTGCGGGATTAAGGCTGTGAATAAGGACCTGCGGGTCGCCTACGTGATGACGGACGGCGGGGCCCTTCCCCTGGGAATCAGCAAGGCTGTGCAAGACCTGAAAAGAGCAGGGTTCATCTGCGGAGTCGTGACCACAGGGCATGCCTTTGGCGGCGATTGCGAAGCAGTCAACCTCTACAGCGGGCTTCTTGCGGCCAGGGCGATTTTAAACGCCCAGGTGATCGTAGCCCTTATGGGACCCGGCGTAGTAGGTACAGGTACGACCTGGGGCCATACCGGCATTGAAGCGGGGCTGATCATCAATGCCGTCTCTTCGCTTAACGGGACTTCCTATACCATACCACGGCTTAGTTTCGCCGACAAACGCGGCAGGCACAAGGGCGTCAGCCACCATACCCTGACGGTGCTGTCCAGGGTGGCACTCGCTTCAACCCGCCTGGTATTGCCCGCGCTTGACGAAGGGCAAAAAAAGACCGTCCTCAGCCAGCTGCAAGGGAGGGAGATTAACAATCACCAGCTGGTCTGGGGGCGGGGTGATGAAGGAATAAACCTGGCCCGCAGGATGGGTTTTCTTTTAAACCACATGGGCCGCAAGTTTGGGGATGATCCTGCTTTTTTCCTGGCTGCTTCGGCGGCGGGGGAAGCGGCGGCCGGTGATTTTAACAAAGCCGGGACTCAATAGCCGGTTTATTCGTTGGCCTGTGTCAGTCCAATTATATGTGGCCGGGCATGCAAATATGACCGGTGTGACAAGGAGGGGGTTTAAGTGGAAGAAAAGTTCCTGCAAGTTTTAAAGGAGATGAAGGGGAAGTTCCTGCATTTTCGCCAGGATGAAGTGATGCTTTCCAGCGGGAAGAAAACGGTTAGGGACACGGTGCTGCATCCTGGCGCTGTGGCGATAGCAGCGCTAACCGGCGAAGGGGAAATCATTTTTGTCAGGCAGTACCGCTACCCGATTGGCCAGGTGTGTTATGAAATACCGGCCGGCAAACTGGAGACCGGCGAGGACCCGCTGGAGACCGCCCAAAGAGAACTGGAAGAGGAGACCGGGTACAAAGCCGCCAAGTGGGAAAAACTCGCTTCATTCTTTACCGCGCCGGGTTTTTCCAATGAAGTCATTCATCTTTACCGGGCGGAAGGGCTGGAAGCAACCGGGCCCCATCCCGATCCCGACGAGATTATCGAATTCGAAAAAATTCCCCTGAGCAGAGCCTGCGCAATGTTAAACACAGGCGAAATCAAGGACGCCAAGTCCATTATTGGGCTGTTGTGGCTCATGAAAGAACGGCAATCATTAGAAAACCTGAAATAGTTCCCGGGGCCGGAGGTGTTTATGGACGGATTGGCGCAGGATAGAAAAAGCCTTTTGACTGTTGCCTATAATCTTTCAGGAGCCCTGGAGGCGGTGAAGATGGGCCGTTTTATCATCCTGGTGGATGTTATTGATATGTCGACAACCCTGGAAGCCCTGGAGGAAGCTGGAGCCGCCGGCCTTTGGGGAGCTGCGCCCGCCGGGAAGGGGCTGCCGTATGCCAATCCCTACCTGGTCGGGCGTGCCGCCGCCAGGGAAGCCAGAGAAAAGAAGGCAAAAATAGCGGTTGTCGCCGAACCCAGGGCCGGCAGCAACGAGGAAAGGAAGGCGCGGGCAGCCGACGTGCTGGCCGGTATTGAGGCGGAGGGCTTGCAGGCAAGCGGGGTCTGGCCTAACCTGGGAGCGGAAACGGCAAAGCTGGCAGACTGGCGCGAAACGGTAGCCGTCGCTGTTACCGATGCGGGCGGCACCATTTTTGATGCGGTATGGCAGATGGGGGGCAGGGTTACCACGGCCACGGTGGCCAGGACCATGAAGATGAAAGGTGCTGCACCCGCCTGGCAGGGGATTAAAAGAGCGCTGAAAATGGCCCAGGGAGCCCCGCTTACCCTGGTGGCCGCGAGCGGCAGCGCCCTGGAAGATGTGCTGGCCGTGCAGTACCTGGCCCAGCTTATACTGGCCCGTTCAGGGCAGCAGCTGTAATTGCGGGTTTGGACTGGTAGTTATATTTTTTTCTCTCCCTTCATAACATTACAAAGGAGGGAGGAGAAGGAAGTTGGAAAAGCTTAAAAGCAGGTTTATCCAGCACCTGCGGGCCAGTTGGTGGGTTTATCTTTTTTTAAGCGCCTGTTTTATGGCCGGCCTTGTTTTCGGTTCACTGGGTGTAAATGCCCTGGACGAAAAACAGGCCTCCTCCCTGAGGGAGTTTATGGATAAAGGGCTGTCCAGGTTTGCCGGCAGCCTTGATTTTTCGATTGCTACAAAGCAGGCGGGGTATAAAAACTTTTACAACCTGGGAAAGATATTCGTTCTTGGTCTTACGGTGGTTGGCTTTCCTTTTATCCTGGCCATTATTTTTACCCGCGGTTTTGTGCTGGGCTTTACTATTGTCTTTTTAGTCAGGGAAAAATCCCTCCAGGGGCTGCTGCTTGCTTTACTGGTCATCATACCGCCAAATTTGCTTTCTTTGCCCGCGTACATCCTGGGGTCCGTTGCGGCGATTAATTTTTCCCTGTATTTGCTCAGGGGGCGGAGTGATCACCGGGCTGTTTCGTTTACCCACTATTTTGCCGGTTACCTGCTGGTGATGGCGGGACTTTCTCTTTTGATGCTGAGCGCAGCGTTTATTGAAGGTTATCTCTCGCCTTTATTCATCCAGCTTCTCAGTTGGCGGCCATAACCCCTTATTGATAATGCGCGGCGGGTATTATGGCCTTGAATCAAGAACAGTCAACGGCCGGGGGATGTTTTCGAGGATGGCCAACAGTTCATCAACCCTGTCCTTGCTGGTGTGGAATCCCAGCAGACCTTTGGCGGGGTCAAGCTGGACGGGAACAGCCGTATGGGAGTGGGTTTCCATGATTCTTAAAATATAATTCAGGTTTACGATAAGTTCTGTACTAATTACCTTAACCCATGCAAACAATAAGATCAACTGTTACCCGGACAAATCAAAATGAAAAGAGGGATGCACGCGTGAAAAAGAAAGGAAGAGAACTGCAGGGAGAAGCCTGCCTTGGCGGCTCTTTTGTTCCCACGGAACTGGGATCGGCGCGCTTTGCTTCTGTGGGCACCGAAACTTGCAGCTACAGGCTCAAGCCCGGACCGGACGGTGATGACCCAGGGGCTCCCGGACCGCCCTGGGGTGTTGAGCCCAGTATGCATTTTGTCTGCGACGAGGCAGGCATCGACTACCGCGAGTTTATCGACCGCTTGCGCGAAAACAGGTCGGATGCGGAGATGGCGCGGGAGTTTGAGGTGAGCGAGCAAACCGTTTCCGCCTTAAGGGAGCATTTCTACAGGGTGGAAGCTATTCACGGCAATTACGGCCAGGACTAAAATTTATTGCCGTTTACACTACCTGGGCAGGAGGCATTTCCTTCCTGTCTTTGCGTTCCACACGGATGGCGGCGTCAGGGCAGACCGCTTCGCAGATGCCGCAGACGATGCAGCCTTCCATGCGTGTTTTAACGGAAGGCGTCCCCATGAATCCCAGCTGTTCTGACCAGCAAATGACTTTTACGGGACATTTTTCGATACACAGGCCGCAGCCTTTGCACAGATCAGGAAAAACCGTCCAGCAACCGCGGTTGTTTTCCTGGGTCCTGGATTTCCAGGCCATCTCTTCCATGTTTAATCCCTCCCCTTTCAATATATAGCCTGTTTTTATAGGAATAGGGTTACCTGAACCGGCCGGGTTTATGAATAAATGGAAAAAAATCGAAGTAAGCCTGGCCAGGTATTCTAAGAGAACCGTTTTTGTCATATATAACTAAATGAGGGAGGGGAGAAAAATGTATGTCATTACTATTACCAGGTGGAAGAAAAAACTGGCGGCGCTTCTGGTGCTTGTGGCGATTTTTATCGGGTTGGGGCTGGGGATTAACCATTTATTGACACCCGGAGATTCCAGGGTCAATGCTCCGGTTGATCAGGGTTTGCAGAAAGATGTCATCAGCCAGCCGGTGAAGGTCCAGGGACAGCCCGCAGAGATTCAGAACAAACCTGACCAGGAAACAACGCCAAAAGTTAAAGAAAAATAAGGCGGTTTGCGAAGGCAGGCATAAAAGGAAAATCAACTCTTTTGTGGAAATAGAATGTAGATTTCCACAGAGGAGGCGCTTTTAGATGGACAGGCTGTTGACCGCTTTCCTGGAGTACCTGCAGGTGGAAAAAGGGTACTCGTCAAATACACTGGCGGCTTACCGCAGGGATTTAGAAAAGTTCTGCAGGCACAGCAGGGATAGAAACGTTGACGCAGTAGAGAAGATAAACAAGGACTTTCTGGCGGCTTATCTTTTTTATTTGCGCAAAGAAAAGAATTCTCCCGCCACAATTGCCAGGCAGGTCGCCTCTTTACGGGGTTTTTTTCGTTTTCTGTACCTGGAAAACGTTATTGAAAGCGACCCTTCGGTTAACCTGGAAACTCCAAAATTGGCCCAAAAACTGCCGCGTGTTCTTTCGGTGGAAGAGGTGGACATGCTCCTGCAGGAGCCGGTTGATGCTAACCCCGTATCTGTAAGGGACAAGGCGATGCTGGAACTTTTGTACGCGACTGGCATGCGCGTTTCGGAACTAGTGAACCTGGATTTGAAGCAGCTCAACCTGGAGATGAGTTTCGTGCGCTGTCGGGGTAAAGGTGATAAGGAGCGCATTGTTCCCCTCGGTTCCTGCGCTGCCCGCTGGGTTAGGGAATACCTTGATTACGGCAGGCCTAAACTGTTAAGAGATCCCGGGGTTGAGGCTGTTTTTTTGAGCAGCCGGGGACGTCGCCTTACCCGGCAGGGTTTTTGGAAAATCATCAAGCTTCACGCTCGCCGGAAAGGAATAAACAGGGAGATTGGCCCCCATACCCTCAGGCATTCGTTTGCCACGCACCTTTTGGCTAACGGGGCCGACCTCCGTTCTGTGCAGGAACTTTTAGGACACGCCGATGTGGCCACAACCCAGATTTATACTCACCTGACAAAAAACAGGTTGAAGGAGGTTTATGACCGGACTCATCCCCGGGCATAAGGGGAGAGAAAAAAAGAAGGGTATGACTGGAGGTAACGGGTAATGGCAAAAGTCATCCTTGTGGTAATGGACAGCGTAGGAGTGGGAGCGCTGCCTGACGCTGGCCTTTACGGCGATGCGGGCAGCAATACACTGGGTCATATTTGCGAAAGAAAAAAAGGGATAAAGCTTTTTAACCTGGCTTCTTTGGGTTTGGGAAAAATTGTACCCCTGGAGGGTGTTCCCGCCGTAGAACCGGCCAGGGGTTGCTACGGTAAAATGGCCGAAATGTCCTGCGGTAAAGACACGACCACCGGCCACTGGGAGATTGCGGGTATCATCACCGAAGATCCCATGCCCACCTTTCCCTACGGGTTTCCCCCACAGCTGATTGAGGTTTTTGAAAAGCGGATCGGCCGTAAGACGCTGGGCAATGTCGCCGCCTCGGGAACGGAAATAATCGAGGAGCTTGGTGAAGAACACATGCGAACCGGTTATCCCATAGTTTATACTTCTGCAGACAGCGTTTTTCAGGTTGCGGCCCACGAAGAGGTGATCTCCCTGGAAGAGATCTATCAAATATGCAAAACAGCGCGGGAGCTGCTTACCGGCCCCTGGGCCGTGGGGCGGGTTATTGCCCGGCCTTTTGTGGGGAAACCGGGTAGCTTTGCCAGGACTGCGAACAGGCACGATTATTCACTGGCGCCGTCTCGTCCCACAGTGCTGGACAGTCTGAAAGAAAAGGGATATGAAGTGATCGGCGTCGGGAAAATAGGCGATATTTTTGCCGGGTGTGGTCTTACCGGCAGTATCCCCACCAGGAGCAACGAAGAAGGGATACGCAGGATTAAGGAGGCGTGGCAGGGGTTAAAAGACGGCATGGTCTTCGCCAACCTGGTGGAGTTTGATTCTGCTTACGGGCACCGCAATGATGTTGACGGTTATGCCGGCGCGCTGGAGGATTTCGACAGGCACGTGCCGGATTTAATGGAACTGGTGGAAAGGGGAGGGTTGTTGATAATCACCGCAGACCACGGCAACGACCCAACCACCCTAAGCACAGACCACAGCAGGGAATATGTGCCGCTTCTTGTCTATGGCCGCGAGGTAAAAGCGGGTGTCGACCTGGGAATCCGTAAAACTTTTGCCGATATTGCCGCCACCATAAGCGAGCTGTATCAACTTCCGTTTAAATGCCGGGGGGAGAGTTTTCTTTCCCTGGTGAAAAAACAGGGGAAGGAGGAATGATGATGAGGGCTGTTGATATAATCGTAAAAAAACGCGAAGGTCAGGTTTTGCTGCCGGAGGAGATTGACTACCTGGTAGGCGGTTACGCTGGAGGAGAAATTCCTGATTACCAGATGGCGGCATTCTGCATGGCGGTTTGCTTCCAGGGGATGAATGATGAAGAAACGTCCCGCTTTACCATGAGCATGGTCGCATCGGGAAAAACGGTAGACCTTTCGCCGATTCCCGGTTTTAAAGTCGATAAACACAGCACCGGCGGGGTGGCTGATACGACCACCCTCGTCCTGGCACCGCTGGTTGCGGCGGCAGGGGTTCCGGTGGCTAAAATGGCGGGACGGGGTCTTGGCCATACGGGCGGGACCATTGACAAGCTGGAGAGCATTCCGGGTTTTTGCACTTCTCTTTCCAAGGAAGAGTTTTTTGCCCAGGTGAACAGGATCAACCTGGCCATAACCGGGCAAAGCGAGGACCTGGTACCGGTCGACCAGAAATTATATGCTCTCCGCGATGTGACCGGAACAGTCGAATCCATTCCCCTTATTGCCAGCAGCATTATGAGCAAAAAAATAGCTGCCGGGGCGCAGGCCATTGTCCTCGATGTTAAAACCGGCAGCGGGGCCTTTATGAAAAAGAAAGAGGAGGCCTTTAGGCTTGCCAGGGCGATGGTAGCCATCGGGAAAGGGCTGGGGAGGAAAACACTGGCCGTGGTCTCGGATATGAACGAACCATTGGGCAGCGCGATTGGCAATGCCCTGGAGGTGGAAGAAGCCATTAGGGTTTTGCGCGGTGAATTGAGAGGACGCCTGCGCCAGCACTGCTTCATCCTGGGGAGACTGCTCTTGCTGGCGGCAGGCAGGGTAAAAGGGGAAGAAGAGGCGGAAAAACTCATGGACAGGCTCCTGGATTCCGGCGCTGCCCTGGAAAAGATGGCGGAAATGATTCGCGCCCAGGGCGGGAACGCTGCCGTGACAGAAGACACCTCCATCTTACCGCAGGCCCGGTACAGGCGCGTGATTGAAGCGCCCCAGGAGGGGTATCTTGAAATCAAGGACGCTCAAGGTCTTGGAAAAGCGGCTATGCTGCTGGGCGCAGGCCGGGAGACAAAAGGGGCAAAAATCGATCTTTCAGTGGGTCTCAGACTGCATGCCAGAACAGGCGATAAAATCGAAAAAGGCCAGCCGCTCCTGACCATTTTTTACAATAACGACAGGAGATTGCCGGAAGCGGCGGAACTGGCCGCGAAGTGCCTGTCCCTTTCTCATCATGTCGTGCCGGCCAACCCCCTTGTTTACGGGATGATTGAGTAGGAGTTTTTATCATTTCTTCAAACGGGATTGTTGTTGAAAAAGCTTGATGACAGGCAGGATTACATAAGCAATCAGCAGGTAGAAAACGGCGCCGCCGATCAGGACCAATAAAAAGGCCGCCAAAAACCTTTCCATAATTAAAACATCACCTCCCTGGTTGTTAGTTTTTCCCTTCCGGGATGATCTATGTAAAGCTTTACATAGTCCGGCGATTAGCAGGGGAAAAATAAAGACAACATGGTGGGAGGTGGTTTTTTGTTCCGCAATAAGAATATGACCAGAAACGTTATATGGGCAGCGATTTTTCTTAGTTTGCTTGTCTCTTCACTGTTCCCCCGAGCCGCACCGGGTGCCGAGCTTCCCCTGAGGGCTGAATCGGCCGTTTTATTCGATGCTTATTCCGGCAGGGTCCTGTACGAGAAAAACCCACATTTGAAAGCATATCCGGCCAGCATGACCAAGTTGATGACCCTGGTTCTAGCGGCGGAAGCGATTGACAGCGGCAAAATAAAGCTGACTGACATGGTGGCAGCAAGTGAAAACGCCTCCTCTTACGGGGGTTCCCAAATCTTTTTGGCTCCGGGTGAGGTGCTGTCCTTGAAGGACTTGCTGCTGGGGATAGCGATGGCCTCGGGAAACGATGCCAGTGTGGCCGTGGCCGAGTACATCGCCGGGTCGCACGAAGGCTTTGTGGAAATGATGAATAATAAAGCACAGGAACTGGGGATGAAAGAAACCCATTTTGTCAACTGCAACGGCCTCCACGACCCGGACCATTACTCCACGGCTTATGATTTTGGCTTGCTTGGCCTGTATGCGCTCAAGTTTCCCTTGGTCAGGGAGCTTTGCTCGGTTAAACATTACAGGATACGCGAGGAAACCGGCAAGCCGTTCCAATACGATAATAAGAACAAGCTTCTCTGGTTTTATCCCGGGACCGATGGTTTTAAGACAGGCTGGACCGTGGATGCTAAATACTGCCTGACAGCCACCTGCGAACGGAACGGGTTGAGGTTTGTTTCCGTAGTAATGGGCGTTCCGGCTAAAAGCGGGCAGTTTGAAGATACCAAGACGCTTTTTAACTGGGGTTATTCACAGTTCGTCTTTAAGAATTTTTATCAGGAAAACGAGGTTTTGGGTTCGGTGAGGGTTGGCAAGGGTACGGTTGACTCTGTAGCCGCTGTTCCCGGGAAAAAGGTTGGCCTTACAGTACCCAAAGGAGAGGATAAAGGCCTGACCGCAAAGGTCGAGTTGTTTCCGATGATTGATGCCCCTGTCAGGGCGGGAGATGTGGTGGGGTATGTTTCCATCATGAAAAACGACGAGGTCCTTAGCCGGATGGATCTTCAAGCGGGGGAAAGCGTGGAAAAGGGTTCCTGGTGGCGAGAATTCAAAAAAGTGATGAAGACCACAGTTGCCGGATAATCAAGAGAAGGCGCCAGTGCTTATGCTGGCGCCCAAAATAATTGCCAAAAATTAGCAGGAATATTGCCAGACAGTAGAGAATATTATTTTAAAATGGCTGTAAGGAGGGGATACTCAAGATGTCGTTTATTTTACATAGTAAAAACAGGACGTTGACTGTTAGGGTAAAAGGAGAACTTGACCTGGTTACAGCGGGGGAATTCCGGGAAACGGTTGATAAGGCCCTCGATGAAATGGTCGCCCAGAACCTGATCATTGATATGGGAAGGGTCACTTTTATTGATAGTTCCGGGCTGGGTGTTATCCTGGGAAGGTACCGCAAGGTAAAGGCAAAAGGCGGACAGGTTATCCTTATTGGTCTTAATCCTAATATTAAGAGGATTTTGGAAATGTCGGGGGTACAGTCTTTTATTCCTGTCTGTGCCTCGGAAGCTGATGCCTGGCGCTTGCTGGATAAAAAAGCAATTTAGGGGGAATAAAAATGGATAAAATAGTAAAAAATAAAATAATATTACAGTTCGTGAGCCGGGGAGAAAACGTGGCCTTATCGAGAATAGCCATTGCCGCCCTTGCTTCCCAGTTGAACCTGACGCTAAATGACCTGGAGGAAATCAAGGTTGCCACATCGGAAGCGGTTTCTAACGCCATTATCCACGGCTACCAGAATAACCCCGACTGCATAGTCAAGGTTGTGGGGACCTTATACGAAGATGAGATTGTGATTGAAGTCGCTGACGAGGGTATAGGAATTGCCGATATTAGACAGGCCATGCAGCCTGCGTATTCTTCAGATCCTGAACGAATGGGTCTGGGTTTTGTCTTCATGCAGTCGTTTATGGATCAGGTGGATGTCGAGTCGCAGATCAACTGCGGGACGAAAGTGACGCTTCGCAAGCGGATTGGCAGCGCCGGAGCTGAAAATAAAGCGGTTTCTTAATGAGGTATGAATATGAACGTTAGGCTGTCGGAAATGAATCTCCCGCGTTTTCCTTTACTTAGCGATGAGGAGATGGCCAGTTTGCTGGAAAAAGCCCAGGCGGGAGACATGGAAGCACGGGAGAAATTGATAAACTGCAACCTGCGGCTTGTCTTCAACCTCGTCCAGAGGTTTGCCAACAGGGGCTATGAACTGGAAGACCTCTTTCAGATAGGCACGATCGGCTTAATAAAGGCTATCGACAAGTTTGATCTTTCATATAACGTGAAGTTTTCCACTTATGCGGTGCCAATGATTATCGGGGAGATACGCCGTTTTTTGCGGGACGATAATCCCGTTAAAGTTAGCCGTTCTTTGAAGGAAAACGCCTATAAAATCAATAAGGTTCGGGATGCGCTGACCAAAGAATGGGGCCGTGAACCAACCCTGCAGGAGATTGCCGATGAAACCGGGTTTTCCCTGGAAGAAATAATCACCAGCTTAGAAGCGGTTCAGGCGCCGACCTCCATTCACGAAACACTTTACCAGGATGACGGGGATCCGATTTACGTGATTGACCAGCTGAGCAGCGACCAGGAGGAAATCAACTGGTTCGATAAAATTGCCCTTAAAGAAATAATGAACAAACTGTCAGAAAAAGAAAAGGAAATCATTTTGATGCGGTTTTTCCAGGATAAAACACAAACGGAAGTGGCAAGCCTGGTTGGGCTCTCGCAGGTCCAGGTATCAAGGATTGAGCGGCAGGCTTTAAAACGGTTCAGGGCGCTTTTGCAGGAGGAAAATACCCGGACAGGTTCGTAGGGAAGGCATGAATAACAAACCATAGTGTGAACAATAATATTAGCAGTCCAAGAATAGATTGTGGTGGTGAAACAAGAGATGGAAAAGGAACAGGATATATTGAACCGCTACGAGCAGCGCAAAAAACTTTTGCCGGGTTGGGCTGAAATGAAGCAGGATGATAAAGCAAAAGTCCAGCAGGAAATCCAAGCAGACCACCAGGTTGTTATTGCCTGGGAAGCAAGGGCCGAAGGAGACGAAAAGCAAAAAGCAATGAATTTAAAACAGCTGCTTGAAAAACAGCAGCAAGATTTTCAACAGGTTGATTCGGTGGAGTACCAGAAAAAAATGTTAAAACTGGCTCCCAGGCCGGCAGTCGTTAAAAACGCGATTCTGGCCTTTGTTGTGGGAGGTCTCATTTGTACCATCGGGCAGGTCCTCACCAACCTGTTTTCTTCAGGAGGGCTGGTTGACAGGGAGGCGGGCACAGCCGCCTCGACGGTGCTCGTTTTTGCCGGTGCCCTGCTTACAGGGTTGGGTATATATGATGAACTGGGAAGAGTGGCTGGAGCAGGCTCAATCGTGCCTATTACCGGGTTTGCCAATTCCATTGCCTCGTCGGCCCTGGAGTTTAAGAGGGAAGGCTTTGTTTACGGCGTGGGAGCGCGCCTTTTTACGGTGGCAGGACCGGTTATTGTCTACGGGACGATTGTCTCCATTTTTATCGGCTTGATCTATTACTTTGTGAAGTAGGGCGGTTGCGAAACTATGGCACAAAACAAGATCGGCAAACAAACATGGCAGTTTGCGGCCCGTCCGGTTATCGCTTCCTGGGGAACAGCGGTTGGGCCGATGGAAGGGCAGGGGCCTTTGCGGGACCATTTTGACATGATTCTTGACAGCAATCTGGTCAAAGGTGATAAATCATGGGAAGAATCGGAACAGAGGTTGATGCAGCACAGTATGGAACTGGCTCTAGAAAAAGCGGGGATGAAGGCCCATGACCTTGATTTTTACCTGGCTGGCGACCTGTTGAACCAGATTATTACCGCTAATTTTTCGGCCAGGTTTTTCGGCATCCCGTTTTTTGGCCTCTACGGGGCCTGCTCTACTCTTGCGGAGGGGTTGGCCCTCGGCGCTTCACTGCTCAACGCGGGTTATGCGGACAATGTGGGCGTCTCGGCCAGCAGCCATTACGGCACGGCCGAACGCCAGCTTCGCTATCCTACAGAGCTTGGAGCCCAGCGCCTTCCGACCGCCCAGTGGACGGTGACAGGGGCTGGTTCTTATGTTTTAAACATGTCCAAAACAGGCGTCGGGATCGCTCACGCCACTGTGGGCAAAGTAAAAGACATGGGGATCAGCAATGCCAGCGATATGGGCACGGCCATGGCGCCGGCAGCATTTGACACAATTAATGTCAACCTCCAGGACCTGGGAAGAAAAATGAGTGATTACGACCTGGTTGTTACCGGTGACCTGGGGCAGCTGGGTTTGAACGCCTTAAAAGAACTTTTGGCGTCGGAAGGGCACAGCACGAACAATGTCAGCGACTGCGGGACGCTGATTTACGACCCCGACCAGGATACGCATGCGGGAGGAAGCGGCTGCGGATGCTCGGCAGTAGTGCTGGGTTATCTTCTCAAGCAGATGCTGGAGAAAAAGTACCATCGTGTTTTTTTCGTGGGAACGGGCGCCCTGCTGAGCCCCACCAGCGTTTTTCAAGGAGACTCCATTCCTTGCATCGCCCACGGGGTGGTCCTTGAGTACTATTGAATTGAGAGGAGACAACAAAATGGTGAGCATTTTTAAAGCGTTTGTACTTGGAGGAGTGCTCTGCGCCGCTGGTCAGCTCCTTATGGACCTCACTCCTTTTAACATCACGCCCGGTCATATCCTGGTGGGGTATGTGACGGTAGGGGCACTCTTAAGCGCGGCGGGTATATACCAGGTTCTTGTGGATTGGGGCGGCGCAGGGGCAAGCGTCCCTCTATCAGGATTCGGTCACCTGCTGGCCCAGGGGGCGATTGAAGGGGTGAAAAGCAAAGGGCTGTTGGGGGCAATAGGAGGGGGCTTGGAAGCGACCTCGGTTGGAATTGCCGCAGCCGTGGTATTCGGGCTGTTGACAGCAACATTTTTCAAACCCAGGGGTTGACAGGGGAGGAGTTTCATGAGAACGCCCAAAAAAAGAAGGGTTATTCTTGTTACCGATGGTGACCGGATAGCCCAAAAGGCCGTTGAAACAGCAGTAAAAAGGATTGGGGGACGGTGCATATCTGCATCGGCCGGCAACCCTACACCGCTAAGCGGCAGGAAAATAGTGGAGCTGGTCAAGCAGGCCAAGTATGATCCGGTCGTGGTGATGTTTGACGATAAAGGTTCCAGCCAAAAAGGCGGGGGTGAAACGGCGCTTGAATTTGTAGCCCAACACCCGGATTTGGAAGTGATGGGAGTGCTGGCTGTGGCCTCCAATACGGGTAGAGCAGGTGGAGCAGATGTTGACTGCGCAGTCACCGCGGAGAAGCAGGTGATCGAAGGCCAGGTTGACAAAGACGGCAATACGGTATCTAAAGACAAGTGCGTCCTTGGTGACACAGTGGATGTGCTGAACGATCTTAAAGGAGAAAAGGTTCCCTTTATTGTTGGGGTGGGTGACCTGGGCAAAATGGATGGCCGAGACGATCCTGTTCAGGGCGCCGAAATAACGACAAAGGCGCTCCAGAGAATAGTGGAGCACTGGGAGCAGGGCAAAGGATAACAAGGGGATAACCATGTATCGCAAAATCGTGGGGAGGACTGGCTGTTGATTTATAAAATTGGAATACCTCGTGCGCTTTTATACTATGAATTTGCTATACTCTGGCGCACTTTTTTTAATTGCCTTGATATGGAAGTGGTTGTTTCAGGCAAAACAAACAAACGGGTCCTGGATGAAGGGGCCTTGCGGGTAGCAGACGAGGCCTGCCTGCCCGTAAAAATTTTTTTCGGACATGCGGTCCAGCTGGCCGGTCAGGAACCGGATTTCCTTTTTGTTCCCAGGATTGTGAGTATCGAAAGGAAGGCCTATGCCTGTCCAAAGGTGATAGGTTTGCCTGACATGCTGGAAGCAGGCCGGGACCCTGTTCCGCCGCTGTTGAAACCGACCATTAATTTGGCTGGTTCACCAGCGAGGATAAACTTTTTCTTTCAAGAGATCGATAGATTCCTGGGGTGCGGCGTAAAGAAAATAAGGATGTCCTGGCAAAAAGCGGTGGAGGAGCAAAAAAAGGAAGACAATTTGAAAACCAGTCCGCTTTTTGGGAAGGGAACAATCCTGGAAAACGCGGCTGCCGGTTCCTTGGAAGAAGGGGAAGTCATTATTCTTTTGCTTGGGCACCAGTACCTGATTGAAGATAGTTTTTTGAACTTAAATGTGCTTAAAAAGCTGAAATGCCGGGGCTGCCTGGTTTTGACCCCCCTGGAGGTGCCTTTTGAAAACCGGGAAGCTGCCGTTAGCGGTTTGCCCAAAAAAATGTTTTGGACATTCGGGAAAACGCTGCTGGGCGCAGCACGCTGCTTTACAGGGCTGCGGGGAGAAAAAGGGGCTGTAATACTGACATCATTTGGTTGTGGAATTGATTCGTTTGTTGTTAATATGATAGTAAGACACTTCAAAAAGGCAGGTATTCCCCAGCTCAGCATTGTGTTGGATGAACACACCGGTGAGGCTGGCGTCGATACCCGCATCGAAGCATTCCTGGACATGATTTGCTGGAGGAAATCATATGGCAAAGATTACTTTTCCTCACATGGGCCATACATGGGTAATATTAAAGGGGCTTTTAGAATACCTTGACCTCAGCGTGATTGTCCCTCCCGCCACCAGCAAGCGGACGCTGAGCTTGGGCGTGCAGCACGCGCCGGAGTTCGCCTGCCTGCCCCTGAAACTGAACCTGGGCAACTTGATCGAAGCCCGGGAATTGGGGGCTGACACTTTCATCATGGCAGGCGGTGTCGGGCCTTGCCGTTTCGGCCTGTATGCGCAGCTGGAAAGGGAAATACTGGAAGAGCTGGGGTACGGCTATGATTCACTGGTGCTGGAACCTCCGGAAAGAGGGATATGGCGGTTCCTGCAAAGGATTAAAAGGCTGATCGGGCCTGTTTCCTGGTTGAGGGTCATTCAAGCGATCAGGTTTGCCTATTACAAGGCCTGCCTTATTGATGACCTGGAAAGAATGGTCCAGGAAATCCGGCCGCGTGAACTGAAAAAAGGTACGGCCGATAAAGTATTCAACCACTCGCTGCTTACCATTGACCGGGCCCAAAACAGGAGTGAGTTGGAGGAAGCCTTCGGCCTGGCCAGGCAAAAACTGCTCCACGTTCCTATTGATGAAGAAAGCGGGGAAGTCCTGAAAGTGGGGCTTGTCGGCGAGATTTTTACCCTTCTTGAGCCGTTTGCAAGCCTGGAAATGGAAAAGAAGCTGGGTTATTTGGGAGCCCTGGTGACAAGGTCCATTTATTTAAGCGAATGGATTAACGAGCACCTTTTCATGGGTTTGTTCAGGAAAAAAGCAAGCCGCAAACCGTTTAAGCATTATGCCAGCCCGTTTCTCAATCACTTTGTGGGAGGACACGGGCAGGAATCCATTGGTGCGGGGGTTGCTTTCGCCGCCGAAGGATTTGATGGAGTTGTCCAGGTGGCGCCCCTTACTTGCATGCCGGAAATCGTGGCGCATACCATCTTTCCTAGGGTAAGCGAGAACTGCGGTATTCCGGTTTTAACGGTCTATGTCGATGAACAGATGGGACAGGAGGGTGTTAACACACGGCTGGAGGCCTTTATCGACCTGCTACGTGAAAAGCGCGGCAGCCTTGACCGGCGTATGACGATATGCTAGAATATTGAAAAATAATAAATGGTTTACACCTCACTCTTTGAGGGTGGGGTAGAGGTTGCGGAGAAAACAGTGTGCCATCAGTAAACCGGGGAGCGGGCAGCCATGAACCGGTTGAAAGGGGCCTTCGCCGAAGCAGTGGAGCCCGGCCGGGGCTTATCTGCTGGGGCTGCGACCGAACAGGCGCAGCACTGTCACCTGGGGTTTTCCCTTATCCTAAGGTGGAGCACTATCTCATCACAAGGGGTTGAGGTTGGCCGCTGAATGCCGCTTGTCAATGGCAGCCGGGAATTGCTTCACCTGGCTGTCAATTTGTTTAGAATTAAATAAAATGGATAGGAGAGATATAGAGGATGAAACTGCATGGCACCATGGAAATAAACAACCGGGGGCACCTGTGCATCGGCGGGTGCGATACGGTCGAACTGGCCAGGGATTACGGCACTCCCTTGTATGTTATGGACGAAAAACACATGCGCGGGATCTGCCGGGACTACTACCGTGCGTTTACTGCAAAGCATGCCAATTCGGAGGTTATCTATGCCAGCAAAGCATTTATGACGATGGCCATGGCCAGGATCATTGATGAGGAGAACCTCGGGTTGGATGTGGTTTCCGGAGGCGAGCTGTTTACGGCTATCCGGGCCGGTTTTCCGGCGGAAAGGGTCTATTTTCATGGAAACAACAAGTCTCGCGAAGAGATCCAGTTTGCGCTGAAAAGCAAAATAGGTCGTTTTGTAGTCGACAACATGTTTGAGCTGGAACTCTTAAACGAAGAAGCGACCCGCCTGGGGGAAACCGCCAGGATACTTCTCCGAATTCAACCCGGCATTGAGGCGCACACCCATGAATACATCAGGACCGGCCAGATTGATTCCAAGTTCGGTATGGCCATAGCCACGGGGCAGGCCATGGAAATAGTAAAAAAAGCGCTTAATGCCAAAGCGCTGGTTTTAAAAGGACTGCATTGCCATATTGGTTCGCAGATTTTTGAAATAGATTCTTTCCGCCATGCAGCCGATGTCATGATGTCGTTTATAAAGCAGGTGAAAGACGAAACCGGCGTCAACATGGCCGAATTGAACCTGGGCGGTGGTTTCGGCATATATTATAAGGAAGGTGATACACCGGCCCCCGTCGGCGATTTCGCCGAGGTGATCATGTCCACGATCGGCAAAAAAGCGCGGGAGTTGAAACTGCGCCATCCCAAGGTGATTGTGGAGCCGGGGCGCTCCATCGTCGGTACGGCGGGGACGACTCTTTATACGATCGGCGCGATAAAACACATCCCGGGGGTCAGGACATACGTAGCGGTTGACGGCGGTATGGGCGATAACCCCAGGCCTGCTCTATACCAGGCCAAGTATGAGGCCCTGGTTGCCAATAAAGCGAGAGAAAAGGCAGCAAAAGTTGTTTCCGTCACGGGGAAGTGCTGCGAATCCGGCGATATGTTGATCTGGGACATTCTTTTGCCTGAGGTCAGCAGCGGAGACATCCTCGCGGTTTCCAGCACGGGAGCTTATAATTATTCCATGTCCAGCAATTACAACCGCCTGCCCAGACCGGCGGTGGTCCTGGTAAAAGACGGAAAGGCGGAGATAATTGTAAAAAGAGAGACTTATCAGGACCTGGTCAGGAACGATGTGATACCGGCCCGACTACAGATAAAAGAGTGTGCGGAAGCCGCTGCCAGGTGACGTTTTCAGTATAGTATAAACTGCCGGGAACAGGACCGTTCCCGGCTTGGTTTTTAACTGCGCGTATTTATATGTTATAACCCAAGTTTAACAGATAATTAAGGCAGAAAACCCTTGAACCTTAGAGTATTCAAGGGTTTTCACTTAAAGAGGCGAGAATAAAATGTAAAAATTGTAGTCACATAAATTCCGCTATGTAAAGGCCATTCTTCATCTTCTAACATTACCGGAATGCATACAAAAACTTTAAATAATCCCGGAACGGTCAAAAGAATATTTCAACTTGCGCAGCTCGCTGATAGTCGGCAAGCGCAGATCAGCATTGATATTGAATGATTCCAGAATCAGCTTCAGGTCGTCAGAAGGCTTGGTCAGCCGATAGCGTCCGCCAGGTTGAAGGTCGGCCTGAAAGGCGGCCAGTGCCTTCTTGATTCTGTCAGCCGTAATTCCTGATTCCCAGCCGTCTTCATTCATGGTGCTTTTGCCCTGATGTTTCAGTACTCTGTATTGAATGAGCCGAATCATGGTCAGGGCGATGAAACATACCAAAAAGTGCGCATTGATATGATCAGGATTACTGACGTAAACCGGCCTGCCTTCAAGGTCACTTTTGGTGATACGGAATGAGTCCTCAATCCTTGATAAGCCGTGGTACTTGGCGATGATTTCCCGGTCGCTTTTATCTATCTCAGATGTCATGATGGTATAGTACCCC